>JAEYTN010000264.1 GCA_023433985.1 Pseudomonadota bacterium
TCGGCGAGGAGGGCGAGCAGACGCAGCCGCGTAGTTTCCCCCGCGGCGCGCAGAACTTCCACAAGATCGGCGGTATCTTCCAACGCGGCCCTCACGAGATATAAAGATATCTTTATATGCGTTGCGACGTGGGGTCTAGAGGGTCCTTTTCGTCGCGTCCCTGCCCTCGCAGATGAACCATCCGGATTGCCGCGCCGTTATGGGCACGAACGGGGCGACAGATGACACAGCTTTCCTTCCACATTCTCTTCAACGGCAGCTCCGGCACGGCGCTGGCGGGAACGCTCACTGCCGACGAGCTGGTGCGGCGGCTGGCCGAGCTCGGGCACTCGGTGAGTCTCGATGCCGACAGCGCCCGCCCCTTCGAGGAGCGCCTGCGCACGGCCGCCAACAGCCCGGCGCCCGTGCTTCTAGCCGCCGGCGGCGATGGGACGGCGACGGCGCTGGCCGAAGTCGCGCTCGAAACGGGCAAGACGCTCGCCCTGCTGCCGCTGGGAACCGCCAACCTGCTGGCCCGGGATCTCAACCTGCCCCTGACCGTCGACGACTGGTTCGCGGCGCTGCCGGAAATGACCGAACGCACCATCGATGCCGGCGAGGTGAACGGCCGCATCTTTCTCCATAAGGTGGTGATCGGCGGAGTACCGCGCATCGCGGTGGTGCGTGAGAAGATCCGCGGGCGGGGCGATCTCGGGGCGCGGCTCGGCTTCCTGTCGCATTTCGTCCGGCATCTCTCCCGGCTTCGGCGCTTTGCGGTCGAGGTGCGGCCAGAGGACGGGCAGCCAATGATCCATCGGGTGCAGTCTATTGCGGTGGTCAACAACGACTACGACGAGGGACTGGGCAAGGTGTTCGCGCGTTCTCGGCTCGATGGCGGCTTCCTAAGCCTCTACATAGTGCGCTCGCTGTCGCTCGCAGATGCGCTGCGGCTCTCGGCCGAGATGCTGCTGGGCAACTGGCGCAACGACGACGTGCTGGAGGTGGAAAACGTCTCCGCCGTAACCGTCCGCATCCGGCAGCGCCGCGCACGGGTGATGATCGACGGCGAAGTGCAACTGCTCGACGGCCCCTTCGATTTTCGCATCCGGCCGGGCGCCCTGAAGATCCTGGCGCCGCCGCCGGCCCAGGCCGTGGCGGAGGATGCATACGAGGCCGCGGTGGCGAGCTGATGCGCATCTGCCACCTGTCCGACCTCCACTTCGGACACCAC
The DNA here is from genome assembly GCA_023433985.1 of Pseudomonadota bacterium. GTDB lineage: Bacteria > Pseudomonadota > Alphaproteobacteria > Rhizobiales > Devosiaceae > Devosia_A. The sequence goes on from JAEYTN010000264.1 coordinate 1,211, forward strand.
GACACCGCGGTGGCTGAGGCGCTGGCTGCCGACATCCGGGCAAATGCGCCCAACCTCGTGGTGGCGAGCGGGGACTTCACCCAGATCGGCACGGAGGCCGAGTTCCAGGCGGCCCGCAAGTTCCTCGACGGCCTGGAACTGCCGGTCTTTGCAGTGCCCGGCAACCACGACGTTCCGGCGCGCGACCTGCTGCGCCGGTTCATTTCGCCCTACGGGCTTTACCGCAAGTACATCGACACCGAACTCGAGCCGCTGCTCGACCTGGGCGACGTGGTGCTCGCCGGGATCAAGACTTCCCGCCGGTGGCGCGCCGAACTCAACTGGGCGCATGGCTCGATCAGTCGCGGGCAGCTCGAAACGCTGGAGCGCCGGCTGGGGGATACCTCGCCGGGGGCCCTTCGCATCGTCGTCGCCCACCACCCGCTGATGCAGCCCGAGGGCGACGTGCTGAAGCCGATGCGCCTGGTGCGCCGAGCCCATCAGGCGCTCGAGACTTTCTCGCGGCTGCGCGTCCGGCTGGTGCTCTCCGGCCACTTCCACCTCTCGTACGTCCGGAACCACGGCGCCGGTGTGAGGGACGGCGCACCGGTCGGCCTGCGCGAGGCCGAGACGGCGCCGATCCTCGTAGCGCAGGCGGGCTCGGCGGTTTCGACGCGGCTGCGTGGCCAGTCGAACGGCTACAACGTCATCGAGATCGCCAACGGCGAGATCACCCTGACCGTGCGCGAATGGGACGGCACCCGCTGGGCCGCCCGCGAAACCCGCTCGGCCTCCGAGCAACCGCCGTCGCCTCCGCCGGAGGCTCCCGCCCCCTCCGCCTAAGAAAAACGGCGGCCTCGCGGCCGCCGAAAGTTGGTTGGACAGACTTTGGAATTCTCAGGCGGCGCCGACGACGTCCTCGTTGGGAAGGCGGCGGCGGAAGGCGTGGGTGCGCCAGAGCTCGAAGATGCCGACGGCCTCGTCCTTGCTCAGGGCTTCGAAACGGCGGCGAACGTTCTGCAGGTCGGCCTGGCTCGGAAGATCGCGCCAGGGCATCGATGCGATCATGGCCTCGAACAGGTCGGGCTGGATACCGAGCGCCCGGAGCGCAACGGTGATCGCCACATAGTCCTGCATCGCCAGCCACTTCACGAAGACCTCGGGGCCGACACGCAGCAGCATGGTGAGCGCCGCGGCGGTGTGGTGACCGTAGCCGAAGCGGGCGAAGCGGATCAGCGCACGCTCGTCGAGCTGCTTGCGGTCCGAGAGCGCCTTCACCTGGTTGTAGGCGACCTTCCAGTCCTGGCTGTTGAAGCCGGCGCGGTTGCGCATGCGGTTGTAGACCACGGCGGAAACCTTGCCGACAGTAACCGGATCGATCTTGGGGTCGATGGCGGCGATGGTCTCCATCACCTTGTCGCCCACGATGTTGATCTGGCCGCCGAGACTCTTCCAGTCGATATCCTCACGGCCGCGGAGATCCTTGGCCATCTCGGCATCGGAGGTGGCACGCTCGACGAGGCGCTCAAGTGCCTGCTGTCCGAGTTCGGCATTGGCGTTGCGCACCAGCCGGTGCACCGAAGCACCCTGCCCGTGCTCCACCACCGCCTCGGCTACGCGCTCGGGCACCTGCTTGCGGCCGGCAATGGCGACGCGATGCTCTTCGGACTGCGTGGAAACAATGTCGATCAAGTCGTCATCGCTGAGCACGTTGGAGAACTCCAGCAGCGGCTGCGCCACCTGGATTTCGTCATTGGCCAGCTTCACGACCACGTTGCCCGGCGCCCGATCGAGGGGAGCGAGGAGCTTCGCCACGTGGGCCCGTGCCTCGGTCTCGACGAGTTCCGCGAGCTGGCAGAGCACCTCGTCGTACTGCGCGACCTGCTCGTCGTCGCAGCGATCCGAAACGTAGGAGTAGAGCTGCGCCATGTTGCGGAACAGCTGGTCACGTTCGACGATGTTGGAATCCCCGTTCAGGACCCTGAACGTCGAGAAGGCGCGGGTGTTGCCCTCATCCATCTCAGTCATATCACTTCCCTTTCGGCTTCTGCCGGATGGGAGCAGATTGGGCCGCCAGGTGAGTGCGCCGGCTGAAGGCAAGGGCGAGCATTTGACTAAAATGCCGCGCAAATTGGAGGGAAGCGTTAGCTGCCGGCGATGCGCCCTCAGGGGTCCTTGCGGGCGCTTTCGGCGAGCGTGACTTTCAGCCCGTCGAGATCTTCGGAGAGCAGGATCTGGCAGCTGAGGCGGGAGGTCGGCTTCTTGTCGAGGGTCGAGTAAAGGAGGTCTTCCTCGTCGTCGCTGGGCGGCGGCAGGCGATCGAACCAGGCCTCGTCGACATAGACATGGCAGGTAGCGCACGAGCACGCGCCGCCGCACTCGGCCTTGATGTTGAGGCCCCAGTCGCGGATCACCTCCATGGTGCGCCAGCCATCGAGCCCCTCGAGCTCGTGTTCGGCGCCATCCTGATCTGTGACGAGGATTTTCATGCAGGACCCGCTTGCGCCCTCCGCGCTTTCGACGCGGTGGGTAGCTGCCAGTCCGGCACGCGTCAACTAGCTTATGGACTGAAGGAATCCGCGATGAGACGGGCCAGATCTTCGCGCCGGGGGTCGGTGAGGTGGACGCCGTCGGGTTTGAAGTCTGCGGGATCGTAGGCTGGCGCGAAGGTGTCATAGTCGACTACGGCGAGTTCGGCGCCAATCGCCGCCCGGTACTCCGTGGTGACTTCGCTCCGGCAACCATCGAACATGCAGGAGTAGAAAGCCGCCTTCGCCATGGACGGGAACGGCCTCGGCGCGCCGTTGCTGGTCCATGGCAGTTCCAGCAGGCGCACGGATGCACCGAGACGGGTCAACGCCTCGGCCAGGTCCCGAACGGCTCCGGCGTAGGCCGTTGCGCCGCGATGCTGCATCACGTCGTTCACGCCGACGACGAGTACTGCGTGCTGCGGCGCTAGCGCGGCAACCTCCGCTTGCAGGGCCGCATCGCTTTGGAAGGACTGGATGATCTCGCGCGCCGTACGGCCGGAATAGCTCACGGAGCAGACGCGGGCATTCTGGCTGAGCGGACCGTCAAGGCGCTGCTCCGAAGCCCAGCTGTCGCCGACGACCAGCACGCGGAGGGAGGTATCAACGGGCCCTGAGCATGCCAGGACGTTCTTGAGGCTTGCCGGCTGGTGGTCGAGCCACACGGTAGCGGCAACTACCGGCACCCCCAGCACGGCGACAGCCATGATGGACGCAGTCGCGAGGCGCAGAAACGCTGGCAATGTTCGACCCTCCCCGACGGGAGGATCGAAAATCACGCGGCATCCCAGCTACTTGGGATGGTTCCTTACAATTGCGCCAATCGGTTACGCATCTCTGCGTACATCCCGTGGCGGGATTGCCCGGCCGGCGGGCGCGTCAAACGACGCCGAGCTTCTTCTGCAGCTTGGTGCTGGAGGTGGTGTACTGGAACACCACGCGTTCGCCCGGCGAGACGATGGACTTGGCGGCCTGCGCCATCAGGGCGGCTTCGTGAAAGCCGGAGAGGATGAGCTTGAGCTTGCCCGGGTAGTGGTTGATGTCGCCGATGGCGAAGACGCCGGGGACCGAGGACTGGAACTTCTCGGTGTCGACGACGATCAGGTTGTCGTTGAGCTCAAGGCCCCAGTCGGCAACCGGGCCGAGCTTCATGGTGAGGCCGAAGAAGGGCAGCAGGCGGGTGGCCGGCAGGACCGTATCGCCGGAATCCATCGTCAGGTGGATGTGGTCGAGCTGGCCGTCCTTGCCCTCGAGCTTGCCGACCTGGCCGAGGAGGAAGTTGATCTTCCCCTCCATCACCAGCTCCTTCATCTTGTTCACCGAGGCGGGCGCCGCCTTGAAGGCGTCACGGCGGTGAACGAGGGTCAGCGAGCGGACGATGGGCTGGAGGTTAAGCGTCCAGTCGAGCGCACTATCGCCGCCACCGACGATCACCACGTCCTGGTCGCGGAAATCGTCCATCTTGCGAACGGCGTAGAATACGGACTTGTTCTCGTATTCCTCGATGCCTTCGACCGGCGGGCGCTTGGGCTGGAACGAGCCGCCACCGGCCGCGATCACCACCGCCTTGCACAGGAACACCTCGTCGGCGTCGGTCTCGAGCCGGAAGTTGCCGTCTTCCTGCTTCTCGAGCTTGGTGACCATGCGGTTGAAGTGGAACTCGGGCCCGAAGGGCGCGATCTGCTGCATCAGGTTTTCGGTGAGCCCCTGCCCCGTCACCATCGGGAAGCCCGGAATGTCGTAGATCGGCTTTTCCGGATAGAGCTCGGCGCACTGGCCGCCGGGACGGTCGAGGATGTCGATGAGGTGGCACTTGATGTCGAGCAGCCCGAGCTCGAACACGGCGAACAGGCCCACGGGGCCGGCGCCGATGATGACCACGTCGGTGACGATTTCGTTCGACATTCACTTCTCGTTTGGCTCAAGGGCGCTCTCGGCCCTTAGGTCCTGGGGTATGCGCTGGCCTGTCACGCTAGGCGCGGCGAAAGGCGCTTCCGCGACGCCCGCGGGACACGCCGTATAGTCGGGTCGTCAGGCGATCTCCACCGCGCGGCGGCGGAGGAACGGACGGGTGCCGAGCGGCACCTCGGTCTTGCCGACCGGCTGGTAGAAGATCTCGACGGTGGCGAGCTTGCCCTCTTCGAGCGCCTTCCTGGTCGGCTCGTGCTTCACCACCAGCGCGTTGATGCCGCAGCGCAGCATGTGCGACACCTGGTCGTGCAGCACGTCGCCCACGGCGCGGAGCTCGCCGGTGTAGTTGTAGCGCTCCGACAGCAGGCGCGCGGAGGAATAGCCGCGTCCGTCGCTGAAGGCGGGGAACTGGATGGCGATCGACGCGAAGCGGCCGAGGTCGGCGGCAACGTCCTCGACCCGTTCGCCCGGCGAGACCAGCAGCCCCACGGGGTGCGGGTTGGCGAGCACGGCGTCGCGGTTGGCGACGAACACCGACAGCGGGATGTGGGTGTAGCTCACCGAGCCGGGATCGTCGCCCTCGGCCCAGGCGCGGAAAGGATCGGCGACGAACTTGCCCTCTTTCCAGAGGTTCAATTCCTGAGCGGCCATGGGTTTGGCGATGGCTCCGTTGAAATCGAAATGGATGCCGCACTCTTTCTTGTTGAGCCCGCGCCAGCGGCCGGCACGCGGGTCCTCGCCCTCGGCGACGACGCTGGTGCAGGGTGCGCAGCCGATGGACTTGTAGCCCTTGGCATAGAGCGGATGCTCCGGCAAGCCATACTTGAGCTTGTAGGTCGTGATATCGGCGTCGGAGAAATAGGCAAGCGGATTGACCTTGATGCGGTCGTCGCTGGTGAGCTCGAAATGCGGGAGAACCCCGCGCTCCTTGGTCTGGTAGCGCTTGCGCCCGGTGACCCAGCCGCCGAAGCCGGACACGGCCGCATCGAGCGGCTCGGTCTTGCGGATATGGCAGCAGGAATCGGGATCCGTCTCCCACAGGTCGCCCTTGGGATCGAAGCGGCCCAGGTCCTTGCTGTCGGGGTGGAGCGCGATGACGTTGGTGAGGCCGAGATGGCGCTTCAGCGTCTCGACGTAGTCGAGCGTCTCGGCGAAATGCTTGCCGGTTTCGAGGAAGTAGACCGGCAGGCTCGGATCGACCTGCGCCACCATGTGCAGCAGCACCGAGGAATCGGCGCCGAACGACGAGACGATGGCGAGATCACCCGGCAGAAGCTGCTCGGTCGCCTGGCGGAGGACGGCAACGCCGTCCATCTCGTCGAACATGCCGTTGAGCGACATGATGCCGAGTTCGCGCAGCCGGTCGCGCTTGTGCGGGCGGAGGCCCGCGACGGCGAGATCAAGCGTTGCCATAGAGCGCCTCCTTGAACGGCTCGCGGCCGATGCGGCGGAAGGCGTCGATGAAGGGCTCGGACGGGCTTTCGCGGCGGGCGAGATAGGCGTCCACCAGCCGCTCGATGGCGGCGGGCACATCGTCCGCGACGAAGCCGTGGCCGAGGATGTCGCCAATCGCCGCCTTCTCGGTTGCGTCGCCGCCGACCGTGATCTGGTAGAGCTCGGTTCCCTTCTTCTCGACGCCCAGGATGCCGATATGGGCGACGTGGTGGTGGCCGCAGGCATTGATGCAGCCCGAGATCTTGATCTTGAGGTCGCCGATCTCGGCCTGCCGCTCGGGCGAGCCGAACTTGCGGCTGATCTCCTGCGCCAGCGGGATGGAGCGGGCGTTGGCCAGCGAGCAGAAGTCGAGGCCCGGGCAGCAGATCATGTCGGTGATCTGGCCCGCATTGCCTTCGGCGAGACCATGCTCGACCAGCTTGGCGTAGACCGCCGGCAGGTCGGTGATCCTGACGTGCGGCAGCACGAGGTTCTGCTCGTGGGTGACGCGCAGTTCGTCGTGCGAGTAGCGCTGGCCGAGATCGGCCACGACGTCGATCTGCTCGGCGGTAGCGTCGCCCGGCGGGTGGCCGATCGGCTTCAGCGAGATGGTGACCGAGACGTAGCCCGGCTGGCGGTGGGCATGGAGGTTGCGCTCGAGCCAGCGGCCGTAGGCCGGGTTGAGGATCTTCTCGCGGGCCACGTCGACCGTGGTCTCGTTGACCAGCTCGTACTCGGGCGACGCGAAGTACCTGGTGATCCGGTCAAGCTCTTCCTGCGGCAGGTGCAGGACGCCGCCCTTCACGTGGGCGAACTCTTCCTCGACCTGCTCACGGATCGACTCGATGCCTTCCTCGTGCACGAGAATCTTGATACGCGCCTTGTACTTGTTGTCCCGCCGACCGTAGCGGTTGTAGACGCGCAGCACGCTCTCGAGATAGGCGAGCAGGTGCTCGTGCGGCACGAAGCCGTTGATCAGCTTGGCGATCATCGGGGTGCGCCCGAGGCCGCCACCGACCCAGACCTGCCAGCCGACTTCGCCCAGCTCGTTGGTGGTGGCCTGGAGGCCGATATCGTGGAAGCGGATGGCCGCGCGATCGGACGGCGAGCCGGTCATGGCGATCTTGAACTTGCGCGGTAGGTAACTGAACTCTGGGTGCAGCGACGACCACTGGCGCAGGATTTCAGCGACCGGGCGAGGGTCTATGATCTCGTCGGCCGTGGCACCCGCGAACTGATCCGTCGTGATGTTGCGGATGCAGTTGCCAGAGGTCTGGATGGCGTGCATCTCGACCGAGGCCAGATCTTCGAGGATCTTCGGGATGTCGCGCAGCTTCGGCCAGTTGAACTGGATGTTCTGCCGCGTGGTGAAGTGGCCGTAGCCGCGATCATAGGTGCGGGCTATGTGGGCCAGCATCCGCATCTGCTTGCTCGACAGCGTGCCATAGGGAATGGCGATGCGCAGCATGTACGCATGGAGCTGCAGGTAGAGCCCGTTCATCAGCCGGAGCGGCCGGAACTGGTCCTCGTTGAGCTCGCCGGTGAGACGGCGCGCCACCTGGTCGGAAAACTGCGCCGTGCGTTCCTTCACGAACGCGTCGTCGAACTCGTCATATCGATACATGGCCGTCCTCGTCGAGATGCTGGCGGTCGAAGCGCGGGGCGGTAGGGCCCTCGGCGCGGATCCGTTCGCGGATGCGATCCGGGTGGATCAGGCCATCGCGCAGCGTCACGGTTTCGACCTCGAGTGAAACCACTCGCAGGGTTTTCTTGGTTGCGGCGAGCGCCGCGTCACGAGCCTCGGCCTCTTCCTTGAGGAAGACGCGGGCCTGTTGCAGTTCCTCCACCCAGCGGCCTTCGCGGTCGAGATAGACCGTCGCCCCGCTCATCAGCTCGTTGCCGGTGAGGATTTCCATAGTCGTCATGCCACCTTGAACTCGTTGCGAGCGAGCCGGATGGCGTCGCTCCAGTCGCCGTGTGCGATCGCCTCGCCCACGAAAATGATGGCCGGCCCATCCTCGAGCTCGACCGTACCGGCGGCGAGTTCGCCCAGCGTGCCGCGATAAAGCACGCGATCCTTGCGCCCGGCCCTGACCACAAGGCCGACCGGTATAGTG
>JAEYTN010000359.1 GCA_023433985.1 Pseudomonadota bacterium
CGGGGGACCCGCTCAACCTGTCGCTCGATCTGATCGCCATCCGGAAGGCCGGCCAGCCCATGCCGCAGCGGGTCGATGTGGTCGTCAACGACGAGCATGTCACCACCCTCAGCGTCGGCGCCGATACGCCCCAGCACTTCAACGTTCGGCTGCCGGGCTACCTGGTGCAGCCGGGTCGCGCCGAAGTTCTCCTCGAGTTTCCCGACGCAGTCCGCATGGGCCCCACCGATCCTCCAACCCGCTGGCGCTCGATCAAGCTGCTCTCGGCGGGGCTGCTGCCGGCCTAAGCCAACTAATTCAACCAAACGGTTGACAACCTTATCCAGCAGGCGTATTCAACCATTCAGTTGATCACTGAGGGGTTGAGAGATGCACACCACGACGTCCACCGACGGCACCCGCATCGCCTACGATGTGTATGGCGAAGGCGAGCCCGTGATCCTCGTCGAAGGCGCCTTCTGCGGCCGCCATTTCGGCCCGACGAACAAGCTCGCCGCCGAACTGGGCAAGCACTTCCGTGTCTACCACTACGACCGGCGCGCCCGCGGCGATTCCGGGCCCTCCACCGACTACCGTCTGGAACGCGAGCTCGAGGATTTGAGCGCGATGCTGACGGAAGCCGGCGGCTCCGCCTCCATCGTCGGCTTCTCCTCCGGTGCCTGCCTCGCCATCGAGGCTGCGGCGGCCGGCCTGCCGATCCGCCGCCTCGCCTTCTACGAGCCGCCCTACATGGTCGGTCCGAAGGCGCGAAAGGTGCCGGAGAACTTCGAGGCCGAAGTCCAGCAACTGGTCGTCGATGGCCGCAACGGCGACGCCGTCGCCTACTTCATGACCAAGCTGATCGGCATGCCCTCGATCTTCCTCCTCCCGATGAAGTTCTCGAAGATGTGGAAGGAAATCTGCCCCCAGGCGCCGAGCCTCCCCTTCGACATGGAAGCGGTGAACGGCTTCAACCCGCCGGTCGAGCGCATGCGCCGCATCAGCGTGCCCACCCTCGCCATCCACGGCACCAAGACCTTCCCGGTGCTGGTCGACTCGACCACGCTGTGCGCACAGACCATTCCCGGCGCCGGCCACGCCATTCTTCCCGGCCAGAGTCACGAGGTGAAGGCCGAGGCCATCGCCCCCGAGCTCGTCCGCTTCTTTTCCGGCGCCACCGCGCGCGTCGCTGCCTGAGACCGAACCAAAATGACCGACCGCCTGTCCACCACGCTTTCGGCCCTCGCCGATCCCACCCGCCGCGGCATCCTCGCCCGGCTGGCCATGGGCGAAGCGACCGTCAGCGAACTCGCCGAGCCCTACGACATGTCGTTGGCCGCGGTGAGCAAGCACCTCAAGGTGCTTGAAAACGCCGGCCTGATCTCCCGTGGGCGCGAGGCCCAATGGCGGCCGTGCCGGCTCGAGGCGGCCCCCATGGCGGAGGTCGCGGACTGGGTCGAAGCCTATCGCCGGTTCTGGGACCAGAGCCTCGATCGCCTCGGCGACTACCTCGCCGAACTGCAGAAGGGAGACCCCGGCGGCAGCAGGAACTAGGCGCGCTTCCAGGTCGGAAGCAACCACAAGACACGTCGCCGCCGGCCTCGCCGGCAAAATGAAGGAAGCCAAGATCATCCCCTTCCGGCCCCGCCGGAAGGTCCCCGGCGAAGCTTTGCCCGACAGCACGGCGCACTGGTTCGTCACCTACTGGCGGTTCTGGAACGAGAACATGGACCGCCTCACCGCCTACCTGGCACTACTCCTGGAGGAAGCAATGGCACTGCCCAACCTGAAGGTCGAAGCCCCGGCCAACGAACCGATCACCATCGCCACCCGCGATTTCGCTGCCCCGCGTGCGCTGGTCTGGAAGGTGATGACCGAGCCGCATCACGTCGCCCGCTGGTGGGGCACCGACGGCCAGCGCAACAACATCACGCATTTCGAGGTCCGTCCCGGCGGCAAGTGGCGGATCGAATCCCACGATCCGGACGGCAACGTCTACATCTTTGCCGGCGAGTACCGCGAGGTCGATGAGCCGGGCAAGTTCGTCTGGACGTTCGGCATGGAGAACATGTTCATCGGCAAGACCCTGGTCGAGACCCACACCTTCACCGAAGAAAACGGCATCACCCACTACAAGTCGGTCTCGAACTTCGACACCATCGAGGATCGTGACGGCATGGTCGCTTCCGGCATGGAAGAGGGCATGGTCCACGGCTTCGCCGTCATCGACCAGATCCTCGCCGAACTCCAAAAGGGCTGACCCATGATCCCCGACCTCGCGCTCATCCCGGACGATCGCCGCCTCGAGATCGAGCGCGAGTTCGACGCGCCGCGGGAACTGGTCTGGAGGATGTTCTCCGACCCCTATCACCTCAGCCGCTGGTGGGGCCCCAAGGGCTTCACCAACCCGGTGGTGGAACTGGATTTCCGCGAGGGTGGCCGCTGGTACCACGTCATGCGCGGCCCCGACGGCAACGACTATCCGGCCGACAGCATCTTCATCGAGATCACCCCGCCCGAGCGCATCGTCTATCGCAACCGCCAGCTCGACGAGGCCGTCTTCGCCGACAACCCGCCGCCCAGCTTTCTGAGGGTCATCACCTTGGAGGCGCTGCCCGGCAACCGCACCCGGCTGACGCTGGACGCCTATTTCGACACCGCCGCCAACAAGGACGCTGTCATCCGCCGCGGCTTCCGCGAAGGCACGCTCGAGAGCTGGGACAAGCTCACCACCCACCTCGCCACCCTCGGAGGTGCCGCATGAACTCACCCGCCACGGCCTGAAGCAGCACGCCCCGGATCCTCCCCCGCAAAGCGGTGGAGGGGGCCGTCCAAACGCCAACGTCTCACGAACCAGACACCGATCCCGGGCACCGGCGAAGCCATGCCCGAAACCCAAGGAGCCCAACATGTTCCGCCGCACCCTGCTCACCTTCGCCGCCGCCGCCTTAACCTCGACCCTCATCCCCGCTACCACTCTCGCTCAGCAAGGAGCCTCCACCATGCCCACTCCCAACACCTCCGGTTACGTCCCCGTCGAAGGCGGCAAGGTCTACTACGCCACCTATGGCGAGGGCGCCCCGCTGTTCCTGCTGCACGGCGGCCTGATGACCATCTCCGATTTCGGCCCGGTCATCCCGGCGCTCGCCGCGACCCGCGAGGTGGTCGCCGTCGAGCACCAGGGCCACGGCCACACCGGCCCGCTCGACCGGCCCATGAGCTTCGACAGCATGGCCGAAGACGTCGCCGCCGTGATAAGGGCACTCGGCTACGACAAGGTCGACGTGGTCGGCTACTCGATGGGCGGCACCATCGGCCTCCGCCTCGCGCTCGCCCATCCCGAGCTCGTGAACAAGCTGGTGGTCGCCTCCGCCCCGTTCGCCTACTCCGGCTGGCACGACTACAACCAGCAGGGCATGCGCGGCCTCAACGCCAGCGCCGCGCCGTCCATGGTGGGCTCGCCCCTCTACGAGTCCTTCGCCGCCGTGAACCCGGACCCCGAGACCAACTTCCCCAAGCTGCTCGACCAGATGCAGTACATGGGCCAGGACTACGACTACTCGGCCGACATCCCCAACCTCAAGGCCCCCACCATGCTGGTCTATGGCGACTGGGACGCCGTCCGCACCAGCCACGCCGCAAGGTTCTTCGAGCTCCTCGGCGGCGGCCTGCAGGATGCCCTCTGGGACAGCTCCGGCATGAACCAGAACCGCCTCGCCATCCTCCCCGGCGTCACGCACTACACCATGATGACGGAACCGAAGCTGGCCGAGGTGGCGCTCGCGTTCCTGGGGGAGTGAGCCACTGACGCCGACAGGATCCTCCCCCGTGCAACGGGGGAGGGGGACCGGCGTAGCCGTTAGAGGGGGCGTCCCATCGCCGCCTCGTTCAACTCCTTAACAAACCCTTGACCCCCACCCCTGCCGTCCGACTCTATCGCCCCCATGCTTGAGTCGCTTTTCGACGCGCCACCCCGCGACCCCGCCGAGATCCTCCACACCGTCTTCGGCCACAAGGCGTTCCGCGGCCAGCAGGAAGACGTGGTGCGCCACGTTACCCAGGGCGGCGACGCGGTGGTGCTGTTCCCCACCGGCGCCGGCAAGTCGATGTGCTACCAGGTGCCGGCAATCGCCCGCGAAGGCGTCGGCATCGTCGTCTCCCCGCTCATCGCCCTCATGCGCGACCAGGTCGAGGCCCTCCGACAGGCCGGCGTCAACGCCGCGACGCTCAACTCCTCGGTCTCATCCGAGGAATCTTCCCGCACCTTCCGCGACCTGAAGAACGGCAAGCTGCAGCTGCTCTACGTCGCGCCCGAACGCCTCGTCCTCCCCGGCTTCAAGTCCATGATGCAGGGCGTCAAGATCGCCCTCTTTGCCATCGACGAGGCGCATTGCGTCAGCCAGTGGGGCCACGACTTCCGCCCCGAATACCGCGAGCTCGCGACCATCGCCGAGGACTGGCCGGGCGTTCCCCGCATCGCCCTCACCGCCACCGCGGACCCGACCACGCGCGAGGACATCGTCGAGCGCCTGGGCCTCAACACCGCCCGTGTCTTCACCACCAGCTTCGACCGGCCGAACATCAGCTACTCGATTGTCGAGCGCGACAATGCCCGCCAGCAGCTTAAGGCCTTCCTCTCCCGCCACAAGGGCAATTCCGGCATCGTTTACTGCCTGAGCCGCAAGAAGGTGGAGGATGTCGCCGAGTGGCTGAACAAGGAGGGCATCCGCGCGCTCCCGTACCACGCCGGCATGCCCGCCCACGAGCGCAGCGCCAACCAGGATGCCTTCCTCAAGGAAGACGAACTCTGCCTCGTCGCCACCGTCGCCTTCGGCATGGGCATCGACAAGCCCGATGTCCGCTACGTCGCGCACATGGACCTGCCGTCATCCATCGAGGCCTACTACCAGGAAACCGGCCGCGCCGGCCGCGACGGCCTGCCGGCCGAGGCCTGGATGTGCTACGGCATGACCGACGTCGCCCAGCGCCGCCGCATGATCGACGAGGGCAACGCCCCCGACGAGGTGAAGCGCGTCGAGCGCTCCAAGCTCAACGCCCTCCTCGCCGTCTGCGAAACGCCGGACTGCCGCCGCAAGGCCATCCTCGCGCATTTCGGCGAGGCGCATCCGGGCAGCTGCGGCTCCTGCGATACCTGCGTCTCCCCGGTCGAAACCTGGGACGGCTCGGACGCCGCCATCAAGGCCATGGCCGCCATCTACCGCACCGGCCAGCGCTTCGGCGTCACCCACATCATCGACGTGCTGCTGGGCAAGGAGACCGAGAAGGTCACCCAGTTCGGCCATCACAACCAGCCTGTCTTCGGCCAGGGCAGGGACATGGACCAGCGCGGCTGGAACTCCGTCATCCGCCAGCTTACGGCAATGGGCCTCGTCGTCGTCGACCACGCCTACGGCGCCCTGCATCTGAGCGAAGAAGCCCGCCCCGTCTTCAAGGGCGAGCGCAAGATCACGCTCCGCCGGGACCGCCCCCGCCGCGCCACCGAAACCCGCCGCGCCCTCCAGAACGCCGTCGCCCTCCCACCCGCCGCGCAAGCCCTGTTCGAAGCGCTGAAGGCCGAGCGTCTGGCAATCGCCAAATCCCAGGGCGTCCCACCCTACGTCGTCTTCCATGACACCACGCTCCGCGCCATGGCGATGGAACGCCCGCAGACGATGGCAGAACTCGGCACCATCTCCGGCGTCGGTGAATCGAAGCTCAAGCGCTACGGCGCGGAGTTCCTCGCGGTGCTGAAGGCGGCGGGACCCGCCTGACTGGCGACGCCCCCCTCTCCTCAGTTCCGCTAGGCAGCAAGGTGCCAAGCTCCACTATCCCCCCGCCAAGGGGGAGGAGGCGCAGGCGCCGACGTCGCCGGGGTCCTCCACCGCTTTAGCGGGGGAGGGGGACCACGCGAAGCGTGTTGGAGGGGGCGGTCAAGTACACCGCGCCCCAACCTCGCCTCCTCCCCCCTCCGGCGGGGGTGGCGACCTCACGTCCCCCGCGGCTTCGCCCGTGCCGTCGCCACCGCCCCGACGGGATCCTCCGGCCAGTAGTGCCGCGGATAGCGCCCCTTCAGGTCCTTCGCCACGTCCTTCCAGCTCCCCCGCCAGAAGCCCGGCAAATCCCGCGTCGTCTGGATGGGCCGGTGCGCGGGGCTGAGCAGCACCAGCAGCAGCGGCACCTTCCCGCCCGCCACGCTCGGATGCCGGTCGAGCCCGAACAGCTCCTGCACCCGCACCTCCAGCGCCGGCCCGTTCTCCGCCCCATAGTCGATCGGCAGCCGCGATCCCGACGGCGCATCGAAATGGCTGGGCAGCAGCCGCTCGATCTCCTGCCGCCGGGCCCAGGGCAGCACGCACTCGAGCGCCGCGCCGAGGTCCTCGGCCGTCACCTCGGAGAGCGCCGTCTTCCCCAGCAGCACCGAAGCCAGCCATTCGACATCCGTCGCCAGCCCGGCATCCGACAGGTCCGGCCACTCCTCGCCGAGCGTCGCGCGCAGGTACGTCGCCCGCTCCCGCAGCGCCCTCTGCTCCTTGCTCCACGGCAGCACCCCGATGCCGAGCTCGGCGATGCCCCCGGCCAGCGCGCGCGCCGCCGCCTCCGGATCGGCCACCGCCACCGGCGCTTCGTCCAGCCTCAATGCTCCGAGCCGCCGCACCCGCCGCGCCCGCACACTCCGCGATGCCCGATCGAACCCCGTCGCCACCTCGTCGACGATCTGGCCTGCGAACAGCTCCTCGATCGACTCCCGGTCGATCCGCGCCGCCGCCCGTATCCGCCCGCTCGCCGC
>JAEYTN010000424.1 GCA_023433985.1 Pseudomonadota bacterium
TCTTGGACCAGGCGGGCGAGCCGGACTGGGCGAGGGCGGCGGTTGCGCCGAAGGCGAGGAGCACGAGAGCAGCCAAGGCTGCGATGAACGGCTTGAGCATTCGAACCCCCCTGAAAATCAGCAATGCATCGGGAAGAGTAGTCCGCAGCCGTGACAGTTGAAAGGGCGCGCGGGCAACACGGTCATCACAATGGAAAAGGCGCCACGCGAGCTTGGCTCGGCGCAGCGCCTCCCATCCGCGACAGAGGCCACCCGGCCGCGGATGTGGTCCGGTCCGCGTGTGCAGACGTGAAGCCGGATAACGTCACTATTGGTGGCGCCCCGCGCCTGAATGGAGGCTGAACGAAGACGGCATTCAGCGCGCGATCTGCTTCTTGCGGCCCTCCTCGTCGAGGGCAACGTAGACGAAGCGGCCGTCGGTTACTTTTACCCGGTCGGCGAGACGGTTGCGACGGGCATAGGCTTCCATGGCGATGGTAATCGAGGTGTTACCGATGCGCTCGACCGTGGTGTAGATGCAGAGGATGTCGCCGACCTTCACCGGCGCGATGAAAGTCATGGCCTCGACGGCGACGGTGGCGACGCGGCCCTTGACCTGTTCGACGGCGGCGATGGAGCCGGCGATATCCATCTGGCTCAGCACCCAGCCGCCGAAGATGTCGCCGGCCGGGTTGGTGTCGGCGGGCATGGCGAGGGTGCGGATGGTGAGGGTGCCGTTGGGCTCGGCGGGCGTGGTGTCGATGCTCACTGCTGCGGTCCCCTTACCGGCCAGCGGCCGATTTCTTCTTCCCAGTGCTGGCGGCAGAGCGAGACGTAGATCGACTTCTCGATCGACACCTGGCTGCCCTCCCTGATGGTGCCGCCGTGCTCGTCGCGGCGCACCACCATGCTCGCCTTGCGGCCGCAGAAGCAGAAGGTGCGGATTTCGCGCAGCTCGTCGGCGATGGCGAGGAGTTCGGCGGAGCCCGGGAAGAGCTTGCCCTGGAAATCGGTGCGGAGGCCATAGCACATCACCGGGATGTGGAGCCGGTCGGCGACGCGCGCCAACTGCCAGACCTGGGCGTGGGAGAGGAACTGCGCCTCGTCGACGAAGACGCAATCGACTTTCGATTCCACCGTGTGATCGTTGATGCGGCCGAAGAGGTCGTCGTCGTCGGTGAAGATCTCGGCGTCCGAATCGATGCCGAGGCGGGAGCGGATCTTGCCGACGCCGCCCTCGGCGTAGAACTTGTGGGTGAACAGCAGCGTGCGCATGCCGCGCTCCACATAGTTGTAGGATGCCTGCAGCAGCAGCGTGGAGTTGCCGGCATTCATCGCGGCGTAGTGGAAGTAGAGCTTGGCCATGCCTCCGTTCTGCCGCAGCGGGGCCCGCGCCGCGAGTGCCACGGGGACGCTTCCAACAAAAAAACGGCCGCCTGGCGGGGGCGGCCGAAAGATGCCGATTGGGGCTCGGCGCGCAGGAGGCCGTATTGGCGGCGGCATCCTGCAGCAGGCAAGTCTTCGGCTGCCAAGAGGCGGGAGCAGCCGGCGGTCGACAGGGCGATCGGGGGGGAAGGCCCTGAACACGGGCCAAGCTATTGGGAGTGCATGACGAGCGTGTGACGCGATGCGATCATATTGGTGTCATTATCAACCCTTAGCCGACAAGATCGGTGGGCATCTGGAGGCAAGAATGAATCGAACGATCAGATACGTGGCGGCGGCTCTCATCGCCCTTTCGATGGGTGTGCCGGCGCTGGCGCAGGACACCAGCGTCGAGGGGCTGTGGGTGCCCGACAAGAACTCGGACTACCAGGCCAGCCTGTGCGGGGAGAAGGGCGACCGGTTCTGCCTGACGGTGGTGGAACTGCGCGGCAACATGCGCAAGCCCGAGAACCTCAAGTATGTGGGCAAGAACATCGTCAACGAGGCGAAGCCCAGCGGCAAGAATCGCTGGAAGGGCAAGATCGACCTGCTCGGCGTTTCGGGCGACGCGACGATCACCCTCAAGAACGCCAATACGCTTCACCTCAAGGCCTGCGCCATGTTCGTGGTGTGCAAGGAAATCAACCTGAAGCGGAAGAGCTGACGGGTCCCGTCAGGCTTCGGCAGCAGCGTCCCGGCGGGCGATGATCGCCGGGACCGCCTCGACCAGGATGATGGCGAGGAAGATCAGCGAGGCGCCGGCATAGCCCACGAGGCTGAGGCGCTCCCCCATCAGCAGCGCGCCGCCCAGAGCGGCGAACAGGCTCTCGGCGGAGAGGATGATCGCGGCGTTGGCGGCCGGTACGTGCTGCTGGGCGATGGCCTGCAGCGTGAAGGCCAGGGCCGTCGACATGAAGGCGGTGTAGAGGATCTCCAGCCACGCGGCGGAGAAGCCCGCCGGATCGGGCGCCTCGACGGGGATCGCGACCGAGAAGCAGAGTACGCCGACGATGACGAAGGTGAGGGCGGAGAGCGTGACGGGCAGGGCGGTGGCGCGGCTCAGCTGACCGAGCAGGAACACGTGCCCGCCCCAGAACACCGCGCTGACGATCACCAGCATGTCGCCGAGGTTGAGGGCGCTCAGGTGGCCGCCGTTGAGGTAGAAGATACCGACCAGCGCCAGCGGTGCACCGAGGTAGATGATGGGATGCGGGCGCACGCGGATCGCCAGGTAGGCGATCAGCGGCACGAACAGCACGTAGAGGGCGGTCAGGAAGCCCGAGTTGGTGACGCTTGTCAGCGCGAGGCCATATTGCTGCAGCAGCGAGCCGAAGAGGAAGGCCGTGCAGAGTAGGGCAATGGCAGCCCAGCGCTCCGGCGTGAAGTCGCGGAGGCGCACCTGCCTGGCGCGAAGCTCGGCCCAGGCGAAGGGCAGCAGCGCGAGGCCGCCGAGCAGGAAGCGGGTGCCCGAGAAGGTGAGAGGCCCCAGATACGCCATGGCCGATTTCTGCGCCACGAAGGCGAAACCCCAGATGGCGGTGGCAATGACGAGCAGGAGGACGG
>JAEYTN010000431.1 GCA_023433985.1 Pseudomonadota bacterium
CTTCATCACCGGCCAGACCATCCACGTGGATGGCGGCTGGGTCATGCACTGACACTGAAAGACATCACCTCCATGGGCATCCTGTCCGGTTATCGCGTTCTCGATTGTTCCATCGCCATGGCGGGCCCGTTCGCGGCGCAGCGGCTGGGCGATCTTGGCGCCGACGTGGTGAAGGTGGAGCCGGTGACCGGGGAGTGGCAGCGCCACACGGCGGCGGGCGGGGCGCGGGGCAACAAGGTCAACGTCTCGTTCCTCTCGCTCAACCGCAACAAGCGCTCGCTGGCGGTGGACCTGAAGGACCCCGACGGCAAGGCGGTGCTGCTGGAGCTGGTGAAGACGGCCGACGTGTTCCTGCAGAACTACCGGCCGGGCGTGGCGAAGCGGCTGGGCGTCGACTACGAGACGCTGAGCGCCACTAACCCGCGGCTCGTCTATGTGTCGATCTCGGGCTATGGCGAGGATGGCCCCTATCTCAACCGGCCGGGGCAGGACCTGGTGCTGCAGGGCATGTCGGGGGCCATGCTCTCGGCCGGGCGCGAGGGCGAGCCGCCGAACGCGGCGGGGCAGTACCTCGTTGACGGGATCACGGCCTACACCGCCTTCGAGGGGGCGCTGGCGGCGCTACTGCATCGCGAGCGGACCGGCGAGGGGCAGCTGGTGCAGGTGAACATGCTCGATGCGATCACCACGATCCAGATGCAGGAACTCTCGGTGTTCACGGTGGGCGGGAAACCGCAGACGCGGTCGGCCGAGCCGCATGCGCATGTCTATATCCGCGCGCCCTACGGGGCGTTCGCGACCAAGGACAGCTTCATCATCGTGGCGTTCCCGAAGCTTGCCAACCTCGGGCAGGTGATCGGCGAGCCGAGCTTCCTCACGATGGATGACGAGGTCGATACCTGGGAGAAGCGCGACGAGATCTTTTCCAAGACGCGCGAGCGGCTGAAGGCCAGGACGACGGCGGAATGGCTGGAGCTGCTGCGGGCGGCCGACATCTGGTGCGGGCCGGTATATGGCTATGCCGACCTCGTCGAGGACGAGCAGATCAAGCACAACGGGACGTTCGTGGAATACGAGCATCCGACCGAGGGCAAGGTGAAGACGCCAGGCTTTCCGATCCGGTTCTCCAAGACGCCGTCGACCGTGGAGCGTGGGGCGCCGGTGGTGGGGCAGCATAGCCGCGACGTGCTGATCGAGGCGGGCTTCGACGATGCACAGATCGAGGCGCTGCTGAGGAAGGGTGCGGTGGCGGAGAACGGGCTGTGAGCGACAACATCCTCGCGTCGCGAGACGGGTTCGTCGGGACGATCACCATCAATCGGCCGGAGAAGCTCAACGCCATGACGCCGGAGATGGCGGCGGCGCTGGTCGAGGCGGTGACGGCGTTCAACGCCGATGACGGCATACGGTGCGTGATCCTGACCGGGGCGGGCGAGAAGGCATTCTCGGCCGGTTCGGATATCCGGACGCTCGACGACTACGACACGGCGTGGAATTTCCGCAACCGGCCGGACTATTGCGATGCGATCCGGGGGTTGTTGAAGCCATCGATCGCGGCGGTCAATGGCTACGCCTTCGGCGGCGGGCTCGAAACGGCTATGGCCTGCGACATCCGCATCGCGGCGGCCAACGCCAGCTTTGCGGCGCCGGAGATCAAGCTGGGCTGGATCGGCGGCGGGGGCATGGCGGTGAACCTTGCGCATGCCGTCGGGCCATCGAATGCGGCGCTGATGATCATGACGGGCGATCCCATCGACGCTGCGACGGCGGAGAAGTGGGGGCTCGTGTCCCGTGTGGTGCCCCAGGCCGAACTGATGGCCGAGGCCGGAAGAATCGCGCAGGCGATTGCGGCGCGGGCGCCGATTGCGGCGGAGACGGCGAAGCTGAACCTCAAGGCGGCGTGGGAGCTGTCGATCGCCAACGCCATCGCCTATGAGCGCGACCTGCAGGCGATCTGCTTCGCCACCGAGGACGCCAGGGAAGGGCGCGCCGCTTTCAAGGAGAAGCGGGCGCCCGTGTTCAGGCGACGCTGAGTTCTCCGTTTCGCCCATTTCTTTGCCGATCAGTCATAAACTCGCCGCATACATGAGGGCCCTCTCATGGGCGTGAGCCGTCGGCCCGGGCAACGGGTCGGCATTCCGGATAGAGCGGGCCGCAATCGGGCGGAGCGCGGGGCAACGGGAACGGAACACTGGTACTGCGGCGGGTGAGTTGGGCTCTCGGTCTTGGAGCCCTGATGGCGGTGAGTGGTGGCGCGCAGGCGTTCGAGTTCCTCGGCATCAAGTTCTTCGAGGACCAGAGCGAGATCGATGCCGCGTCGGTGATTGCCGACCCGCAGCCCTATTCGGCCGTGCTGGTAACGAGCGCAACGGGCGGCCTGGAAACAACCATTCGCAACGCATCGAGCCTTGTCGGCGGGCAGGGCGAGCCGGCCAATGGCGCGGCCGGGCTGCTGGCGCGGGCCCGAGCCGACTACAAGCGGATCCTGGGCGCGCTTTACGGCGAAGGCTATTACGGCGGTACGATCAGCATTCTGATCGGGGGACGTGAGGCGGCCGGCCTGCCGCCGGATACACAGCTGCCGAAGCCGGTGGGCATTGAGGTGCGGGTAGAGCCCGGTCCGCTGTTCCACTTCGGGCGCATTGGCATTGCGAACCAGGCTCCAACGGGCGTTCCGGCGGATGACGAAGTGGAGGCGCCGGCATCGGTCGGCTTCGTCACTGGGGATATCGCGAAGTCGAACGTGATCGTGCGGGCCGAGTCGCTGGCGGTCGAGGCGTGGCAGCAGCTGGGCTATCCGCAGGCGAAGGTCGCGGAGCGGCAGGTGGTGGCCGACCATGCCACCAACACGGTGGATGTGACCGTGGTGGTGGAACCCGGACGGCGTGCGCTGGTCGGACCGGTCGGCGTTTCCGGGACGGAGCGGATGGATGCGGCGTTCGTGGCGCAGCAGACGGGACTGGTGGCGGGCGCCGAATACGACCCCGACGACATTGAGCGGGCGCAGAAGCGGCTGTCGCGGCTCGACGTGTTTCGCGCGATGCGGATCGAGGCGGCGAGCAGTATCGGCAGCGATGGCGTGCTGCCGTTCAACGTGGCGGTGGAGGAGCAGGCGCAGCGGCGGTTCGGCGTCGGCGCGGCCTATTCGAGCGTGGACGGGATCGGGCTCGAGGCGTTCCACCTGTGGCGCAACCTGTTCGGCCGGGCCGAGCGCCTGCGGCTCGATGCCAAGGTGGCGGGGATCAACTGGCCCATCGACAGCGCGGAGTTCGACTACGCGTTCGGCGGTACGTTCACCAAGCCAGGGTTCCTCGACCCGGATAACGACCTGGTGGCGGCGATCGCGGCCGAGCGCACGGTGCTCCCGGCCTATACCGAGACGTCGGCGACGGCGGGCGTGGGGTTGACGCGGTACCTCACCGACGACGTGACGCTCGACGGGCGAGTCTACTACGAGCGCTCGCAGTTCGACGACGATTTCGGGACGCGCGACTTCTCGCTTGTCGGTCTCACGGCGGGAGCGGTGTGGGACGCGCGCGACAACGAGCAGGACGCGCATGAGGGGTTCTACCTCGCAGCGACGGCGGAGCCGTTCTACGAGCTCGAGTACGGCTACCTGGCGTTCAAGGCGACCGCCGAGGCGCGCGGCTACTGGAGTGTGATGGAGGACGACCGGCTGGTGCTGGCCGGGCGTGCCAAGGTTGGGGCTCTGGTGGGGCCGGAGCTCGAGCAACTGCCGCCGGACCGGCTCTATTTCGCGGGCGGTGGCGGCTCGGTGCGCGGCTATGCGTATCGCGGCATCGGAGTCGAAAATCCGGATGGGACGGTGAGCGGCGGCCGGTATCTGCTCGAGGCCTCGGCAGAGGCCCGCTACAAGATCAGCGACGAGTGGGGCGCCGTGGCGTTCCTCGACGGCGGGTACGTGGCGGCGGATACGTTCCCGGGGATCGACCAGCTGCGGCTCGGAGCGGGCGTGGGCGTGCGCTACTACACGAGCCTCGGCCCGCTGCGGGCCGATATCGCGTTTCCGCTCAACCGGCGGTCGGGCGATCCGGACTACGCGCTCTATGTCGGCATCGGGCAGGCCTTCTGATGCGGCAGCCGAGCAAAAGGATCCTGGCAATCGCGGTTGTCGGCGGCGGCGTGGCACTCGGCGTGCCGCTGCTGGCGCAGGACCAGATGTTGCCGGAGCAGCAGAAGGACTGGTTTGTCGGCTTCGTCGAAGGACAGCTTTCGACGCCGGACCGGCAGATCCGCATCTCCAACATCGACGGGGCGTTGTCGAGCCAGGCGTCGATCCGCGAGGTGACGATCTCGGACAAGGAGGGCGTGTGGCTGCGCATCAACAACGCGGCCATCGACTGGGACCAGGGGGCGCTGTTCACCGGGCGGCTGCTGATGCGGGAGCTCTCGGCCGAAAGCATCGAGTATGTCCGCAACGCTGTTCCCTCGGGTGACGCGAACCTGCCGCCGCCCGAGGCGACGCCGCTGCAGGTGCCGGAGTTTCCGGTGGCGATCCAGCTCGACAAGCTGTCGGTGCCGAGCGTCACGTTCGGCGAGGGCGTGTTCGGGCTGGGCTCGGAGATTTCGCTGGAGGGCAGCCTGACGCTCGAGGGTGGCTCGCTGACCTCGGCGCTGGACGTCGTCCGCCTCGATGGCCCGGGAGGCCGGCTGGACGCCGATATTACCTATGCCAAGGCCGACAACAGCGTCGATGTGGGGGTGACGCTGACCGAGCCCCCCAACGGTATCATGGCGAACCTGCTCAACATCGAGGGCAAGCCGGAGATTGCGCTCGGCGTGACCGGCAAGGGGCCGGTGGACAACCTCGTCACGACGATGGCGCTCGATGCGGGCGGCACGCGGGCGCTCGAAGGTTCCGCGACGATTGCCGGGACGCAGGACGGGCTCGCCGTCAATGCCGACCTAGGCGGGCCGATCGGGACGCTCGTGGCGCCCGACTACCGGGCGTTCTTCGGGCAGCAGACGCGGCTGCAGGCGATGGCCCTGGTGCGGAGTGCCGGCGGCGTGGAGGTGTCGAAGCTGTCGTTGTCGGGTGGGCAACTGGCGCTCGAGGGGAACCTCGCGACGACGAGCGATGGCTTCCTCAACCGGCTGCTGCTATCGGGCGTAGTTGCGGACCCCAGCGGGGCGCCGGTGGTGCTGCCGGTGCCGGGCGGCGAGACGACGATCGAGCGGGCCGAACTCAAGGTGGATTTCGGCGGCTCGGGCGGTGATGCGTGGACCGCCAATGTTGCGGCGCAAGGGTTCGCCAATGGCGAGTTCGCGGCGCGTGACCTGAGCATCGCGGCGAGCGGCGTGGCCGCCAACCTGACCGACCCGGCGCAGCGGCGCGTGACCTTCAATGCCGATGGCACGATCTCGGGGATCGCCAGCGAGGATGAGGGCGTGACGGCGGCGCTCGGCGACAGCGCCGGGTTCGGGCTGGCGGGCTTGTGGAACGCCGGCGAGCCGATCCGGGTGGCGGAACTGCGGGTGGTGGGCAAGGCGCTGACCTTGGCGCTGAGCGGCGATATCGAGGGCGGGGTGTTCGACGGGACCATCGGGATCGAGACGAGCTCGATTGCGCCGTTCTCCGGGCTGGCTGGGCGCGAGCTTGCGGGGGCGATGTCGCTGTTGGCGAATGGGACGCTGAGCCCGCTGATCGGCGGATTTGACCTAGCGCTCGACGGGACGGCCGACGACCTGGAGGTTTCCGAGCCGGCGCTGGACCGGGTGCTGGCCGGGCGCGTGTCGCTGGCCGGCCGGGTGGCGCGCAACGAGCAGGGGCTGCTGGCACAGGGGTTCCGGCTGGGCAACGACAAGGTGGCGATCACGGCGGAGGGAACGTTCGCGACGGGCGCGGCGGCGTTCGACTTCGGTGCGGAGCTGACCGACCTAGGGCTGGTGGCGGACAATGCCAGCGGACGGTTGCAACTCATCGGCTCGGCCCGGGGGCAGGGGGATATTGCCCTTTCGCTCGAAGGGCGGGTGCCGAGCGGGCAGCTGGCGGGCAAGCCGGTCGAGGGCGCGCGGTTCGGGTTCAGCGGGACGCTGGCCGAGGACGGGCGGCTGAGCGGGGCGCTGACGGGCGACGCGGCGCTGGGCGGGCAGGCGGTGACGCTTGCGGGCGACCTCAGCAGCGACCAGACGGGCCGGCGGCTCAGCGGGCTTCGCTTTACCGCGGGCGTGACGCGGCTCGAAGGCGACGTGGTGCAGAATGCGGAGGGGTTGCTCTCGGGGCAGTTGACGCTGCAATCGCCGGACATTTCCACGGCGGCGGCGCTGGCGGCGATCACCGCGAGCGGCAGCGCCAACGCGCAGGTGACCCTCAGCGCGGCGAACGGCCGGCAAGCGGCCGAGGTGGTGGGGCGGATCGAGGGGCTGAGCGCGGAGGACGTGCGGATCGGCTCGGCGGATATTCGCGGCACGCTGTCGGACCTGTTCGGTACGCCGGCGATCGAGGGCAGGGTAGCGGCGCGGACGCTGACGGCGGCGGGATTTACAGTCGACCAGATCGACGCCGAGGCCTCGCAAGCGGGCGAGACGACGAATTTCACGGTTGCTGCGGTGGCCGAGACCGACCGGACGCTCGGCAATGCCGGGCTGACGCCGGTGCGGGCGACGGCGCAGGGCAGCCTGACGGGCCGGACGGTGACGCTGGCAAGCCTTTCGGCCAGCGGGCGCGGCGGGCTGCAGGTCACGGGCAGCGGGCGCGTGCCGCTCGAGGGCAGCGGCCTTGCGATCGACATCAACGGTTCGGCCCCGCTGGCGCTCGGCAATCGCTTCGTTGCCGAGCGGGGCGGGCAACTGAGCGGGACGGCGACGTTGCGGGCGCGGGTGACGGGGTCGCTTGCGGCGCCGCAGTTCTCCGGTTCGGTGTCGACCGGCGGAGCTGGCTATGTCGATCCGGAACTCAACCTGCGGCTGGTGGATATCGGCGGCACGGCGACGCTCAGCGGCC
>JAEYTN010000581.1 GCA_023433985.1 Pseudomonadota bacterium
CCGGCGAGCACCGGCAGGATGAAGCCTTCGGTGAAGATGAAGCCCGACTGCAGGAACCACGAGACGATGAGGAGCGCGAAGCCGGCAAGGCCCAGCCAGCCGGCGCGGGCGGCCTGGCGGCTGTAGATGCCGGTGATGCCGACGAGGAAGAGCAGGCACATGGCGAGCTTGAAGTACATGAACGTCGCCCAGGTGCCGGTGGTGACGGAGGGCAGGTAGTCGGCGGGATGGATCGGCTGGATGCCGGCAAAGATCAGTCCGCCGGCGACGGCGGCGAGGCTGCTCCAGCGGACGAGCGCGGTGGTGGCGGGTGATCTGGCTGCGGTGGTCATGGGCGTTCTCCTTGGGTTGCGGTTGGATCGGCGTGCGGCTGCCCGGGGTCGATACACACAACCGAGAGCAGCGGGAGGCTCAGGTCACGGAGGCGCTGGAGGAGGCCATGGAGGGCCGGCTGGTCCATCGCGTCCTTGCGCAGGACGGTGATGCCCCCGGCCTCGAGAGTGAGGCCGGAGAGCTCGAGCGCCGTGGCCCAGCGCGCATCGAGGTGCCCCCGGATGCGGATTTCGTAGCTGCACTGGTCGCTCGTGGCGGGATGCCCGGTCATGTCGTCCTCGGCTTTCGTGCCGTTTCGCGAACGTCGTGTTCGCTGGGGACGAGGTGTGACGGCTGAGGTGGTGAGCGCGGCTCACCAGATGTGGTGAGCCGCGGGTGAGCGCTAGCGGCGACGCTCGAACAGCGCGAGGTTCTCGGCGCTGCGGACGGCGGCCCGGCGGTTGCCGACGCCGAGCTTGTCGTAGATGTTCCTGGTGTGGGTCCGCATGGTGTTGAGCGAGATCCCGAGCTGGCGGGCAATTTCGGGGCCGTAGAGGTCGCTGCGGAGCAGGCGGAGGACGTCGAGCTCGCGTTCGCTGAGCGGCTCGACGGGGCCGGAGGCGGGGCGAGTGGCGGTGCCGTCGCCGACCAGTGCGAGGAGGGTGCGGGCGTGGGTGCTGCCGCGTTTGGCGGCGAGCTTGAGCAGGGCCGCCATCGGTTCGCCTTCGTCGATGAAGACGCTGGCGAAGCCTTCGGGCTCGGCGAGGGCCAGCGCCCGGTCGAGCGCGGCCGTGGCCGAGGCGTCCTTGCGCCGGCTCAGGGCGAGCGCGCGCAGTACCTCGATTTCGATGACGGTGCCGAAACGGCCGCCGCCTTCGGCCGCCGCGAGCAGGCGGCCGAGCAGCGCGAGCGCCTCGGTTGTTTCGTCGCGGGCGAGGAGCAGGCGGGCGAGCGTGATGTGCTCGAACTCGCGGAGGTAGGACATCTCGTCTTCGGCGGTGACGCCGGCCGCTGCCTGCCAGCGTTCGGCCTCCGCGAGCCGCCCCTGCCGGATCAGGATGCGGGCCTTCATCGCAGCGATGGGGCGGAACGGGGGGAAGAAGTCGGCGAGGTAAACCCGCTCGGCCTCGTCGAGCAGGTCGAGCGCGGCTTCGGGGTCGCCGGCGGCCTCGCGCAGGCAGGCCATGGCGACGCGCCAGCGATAGGGGAACTGGGGTAGCCCCGCCTCTTCGCCCAGCTCCTGGCTGCGCATGAGATGCTGGCCGGCAAGGTCGAGGTCGCCGCTGAGCCGGTGCAGCTCGGAAAGGCCGGCATGGGCATCGGCGGTGCCGCGGAGGGTGGGACTTCCCTTGGCCGCAACGACCGCGAGGGCGTATTCGTGGATGCGGGCGGCGGCCCGCAGCCGGCCGAGCGCGACGTTGATGTCGGCGAGGGCGATGGAGGCGCCGAAGATATCGGTGAGGTAGCCGGCGGTCAGCAACCCGTCGCGGCACCCGTTCCAGGAATGCGCCGCGGCTTCCAGGTCACCCAGCGTCCAGTGGGCGATGCCGAGAAAGCCCTGCGCCCCGGCGCGGACGAGATGCGCATCCTCCGGCGCCAACACAATCGAGCGCCGCGCGTGCGCGACCGTCGCGGCGAGGTCGCCGTGGACCTGGGCGAGCGCGGCGCGATAGAGCTCGACCGCTCCGGGCAGGGCCGGGAGCTGCCCGCGATCGACCACGACGGCGGTGGGAGCACCGGCCGCGGCGGCCTCGATGGCGCGCTCGGCGTCGAGGAGGCGTGCTTCCATGCCTTCGAGCGCGCCGGTGCCCATGCGGACGCCGATCATGCCGACCCCGAGCACGGGGCGGGCGCGGACGACCGCGTCGGGCAGGGCCTCGAGCCAGGCGCGCAGGGTGGCGTGCTGCCGGCGGGCGCTCATGCCGGGGATGGCGCGCTCGACGAGGGCGGCGGCGCGCTCGACATCGCGGGCCGCGAGCGCATGCGCGATCGCCTCGTCGGGTGCGTCGTGGGCGGCGAACCAGTCGCTGGCGCGTGCGTGCAGGTTGGGGCGCTCGTCCCCGAGCTCGGCGGCGAAGTGGGCCTGCAGCACGTCGGCGAAGAGGTGGTGATAGCGGTACCACTCGCGGCGCGCGTCGAGCGGCACGACGAAGAGGTTGGTCCGGACCAGCGTCTCGAGCATGGCGCCGCCGCCGGGCTCTCCGGTGACCGCGTCGCAGAGCGGGCCGCTGAGGCGTTCGAGCAGGCAGGTGCGCATGAGAAAGCGCCGCACCGGCTCGGGCTGGCGTTGCAGGACCTCTTCGACGAGGTAGTCGACGATGTAGCGATCGTTGCCGGCGAACCCGGAGACGAAGTCGCCCGCGTCGTCGCGGCCTTCGAGCGACAGGGCCGCCAGCTGGAGGGCCGCGATCCAGCCTTCCGTCCGCTGGGCCAGCGTCGCGACATCGGCCTGGGGGAGGGCGAGGCCAAAGGCGTCGTTGAGGTAGGCTTCGGCCTCGGTTGGGGTGAACCGGAGGTCGGCGGCGCGGATCTCCACCAGCTCGCCCCGTGCCCTGAGGCGGGCCAGTGGCAAGGGCGGGTCCGACCGCGTGGCGATGAGGAGGCGGAGGCCCGGCGGCATGCGCTCGATGAGGAAGGCGACCCCGTCGTGGATCTGCTGGCGTTCGATGGCGTGGTAGTCGTCGAGCACCAGGTCGATGCCGCAGGACGCGGCGCTCAGCTCGTTGATCAGACGGGCGAGCAGCGGCTGGTCGGCGGCCTCGCCCGCTTCGAGCGCCGCCTCGACGCCTGCGCCGCATCCGGGGACGGCCGATTGCAGCGCGGCGACGAGGTGGCGCCAGAAGGTGACGGGCTCGTTGTCCTGCGGATCGAGCGACAGCCAGGCCGTCGCGTGCCCGGCGCGCCCCGCGATATGGGCGGCGAGCAGCGTGGTCTTGCCAAAACCCGGCGGCGCCGAGACCAGCGTGAGCTTCGACCTTGCGCCGCGCTCCACGCGTTCGATCAGGCGCGGGCGGCCCACCAGCTCGGGCCGGGGCGCCGGCGCATGCAGCTTCGTTGCGATCAACGGCGTCGTCATGGCGTCAGCGGGGCCCCCCGGCGTATCGAGCCCTAGTTTTGCCCGCGGTGCAACGACGACGATGCGGGCGCTACGGGTGCTCGGCGGCGCAGGCGGTGAGGGTGGCCTCGCCGCCGAGTGGGGCGAGGAGGTCGTCGGCCAGTTCCTCAATCTGCGCGAGGGTGAGGGGCCACTTGTCGGGGCGCGCGCTGGCCGAGCGGGGGAAGGCGAGATAGAGCACCTTGCCGGGCGCGATGCCTGAGCCGGTGCGCGGGTTGGGGTTGTTGCCGCCGAGCGCGGCGAACAGCGCGATCGAGCCTTCGCCCAGGCCCTCGTCGGGACCCACGTCGGCGACGACGAACGGCGTGATCTTCTTGGTCGACAGGTGGTAGGCGACGCCGATATCGCCCATCAGCCCGGTGCCGGACATCTGGTTGAACGGACGCGGGAAGACGACATAGGGGATGGTGCTGGCGTCGGCGTAGCGGGCCGGGTCGCGCGGGTTGCCGTTGTCCTGGTCGGTGAGGGCGGTCATCGAGACGAAGAAGCCGGACGGGGAGACGAAGGCCTTGCCCGGGTTGCCCGGATCGGCCGCCAGCACCGTGGGCCACCAGCTGGCATTGGGGTAGCCCGCATTGGCGGGGCAATCGAGCCCGGCGCCGGTCGCGCCGCAGGGCTTGCCGACATCGTCGGGGTGGTAGGCCCTGGGCGAGCCGTCGGCATCGACCGCGGCGCGGCTCGTGACCCAGAAATAGGCGGTGCCGCCATCGGCCCTGTAGAGCTTGGTCTGCTTGAAGGTCTTCCACTCGGAGAACTTGCACTCCGCCGCAGCGGAAGAGGCGATGGAACCGGCCAGGACGATGGCAATAGTGGCTGCCAGGTGCATACGCATAGCAAACCTCAGCTTCTCGCGATTTCGACGGGCAGTATATTGGGGCGGCAATACTTCGTCCACAGGAAGAGTTGATCCCATCTATTTCCCGGGATCTGGTTCGGACGAACTCTTCATCGAGCCTGGGGCGCGTTCCGGTCGAGACTGCTCCGGCGACCGGTGGGCAAACCCGCCGGGGAGCATTGCACCGGGGCCGGTTCCCGTACCGTATACATCGGGCGGGGCGGCGGGGTTCGACTTGCGGCGACGCGTGTATAGGCGCCGCGTGCGCGTGTGGTGTCTGTTGTCTTGCGGCAGATTTAAGCGCTAGATACTCGTAAGTACTGTGGAGGGGTTGATGGGGTCTGTCTTTCGGGTGCTGCTGACGGCGGCGCTGTGCGTTCTTCTTGTCGCGCCGGGGCGTGCGGGCGAATCCGAGCTGGGGCTGCTGCGGGTATATATCGGCGAGTGGGCCGGAAGCGGCGTGCTGGTGGGTGGCGACAAGCCGGAGGCGTTCAGCTGCCGGCTGAAAGTGTCCCAGGGCCGGCAGGCGAAGATCAACTATGCCGGCCGCTGCAAGCTGGTGAACATGAACCTGTCGGTGACGGGCACGATCGTCTTCAACGACAAGGCGGCCCGGTACGAGGCGACGATGCGCTCCAATGTCGGGTTCTCGGCGGGCGCCGTCGGCAGGAAGAGCGGCGAGGGCATCCGCTTCCTGCTCAACGAGCGGCAGAACGACCGCGGCGGCAACTCGATGCAGATCGGCTCGGTGCTGGAACTCGGCGCCAAGGGCATCACGGTCGACTTCAACGTCGAGTTCAACCGCTCGGGCCAGGTGCTGACGACGAGCGTGCCGTTCCGGCGGCTATAAGGATGCGCGCGGGGGCAGCGCGGGCCAAGGCGACGCCGCCTGTCAGCGGTTGTCGTCTTCGATGCGCTTTTCGAGCCAGGCGATGAAGAGGCGATGGCCGAGGCCCCACCACAGCATGCCGAGCAGCGACACCGTGAGGATCGCGATGCCGACCACATCAAGCAACGGGCCGCCGATCACAAGCCAGACCAGAACGCCGACAATGGACGCGACGCCCCAGGAGGCGAGAACAAGGGTCAATATGACCCAACCACGTGGAACCTGAATACGATGGCCATCCTTGGCCACCAGCTCGATAGACATGTCACTCCTACTCGCCGCGTCCTTATATTA
>JAEYTN010000617.1 GCA_023433985.1 Pseudomonadota bacterium
TCGACTTCGACATGAGGCAGCCTCGAAACAACAAAAAACCGGCACGCATGAGCGGCCGGCTGCAGGGGTCCCTTTAGCGACTTGTTTTAGGTGGCTGCAATCAGACCGGCCAAATCACCACCATGCATCCCTAAAGGACGCATACCGGGGATATACGACCCGTGGCCGCTTGGCGTCAATCGCTGCGGTTGCTAACGAGAGCGTCAAGGTAGAGCGGGGTAGGGCGGTGGATAGCGATCTTTGGGCCAAGGGCGTGTTCCCCGCCCGCTATATCGAGCGGCTGGCGAGCCATGGCGGCATCGTTGCCGATCGCCCCTTCGACGCCGATCAGGTTCAACCGGCGAGCCTCGACCTGCGGCTCGGGCACGTCGCCTACCGCATCCGCTCCAGTTTCCTGCCGGGCCCCGAGCATACCGTGGCCGATCGCATCGAGTCGCTTGCCCTGCACGAACTCGACCTGACCAACGGCGCCGTGCTCGAGCGCAACTGCGTCTATCTCGTGCCGCTGCTCGAGTCGCTGCAGCTGCCCGACAACATTTCGGCCGGCGCCAACCCCAAGAGCTCGACCGGCCGGCTCGACGTCTTCACCCGCGTCATCGGCGACCGCGCCCGCGGCTTCGATACGCTGCCCGCGGGCTACCGCGGTCCCCTCTACCTGGAGATCAGCCCGCGCACCTTCCCGGTCCGCGTCCGCACCGGCACGCGGCTGAGCCAGATGCGCTTCCGCGTCGGCAACAGCCGGCTCGACGTGCACGAGCACCGGACGCTCCACAACGTCGAAACCCTGGTCTTCGAAGCCAATGCCGATGTCGGCGACGGCGTGCTGCTCTCCATCGACCTCAAGGGTGCCGAGCGCGGTGGCCTCATCGGCTTCCGCTCGAAGCGCCACACGCCCGTCATCGACATGGACATCAAGGACACCCTCGATGTCCTCGACTACTGGGAACCCCTGATCAACCGCGGCTCCGACGAGTTCATCCTCGATCCGGACGAGTTCTACATCCTGGTCTCGCGCGAGAGCGTCCACGTCCCGCCTGCCTACGCCGCCGAGATGGTGCCGTTCGATCCGTTGGTGGGTGAGTTCCGCGTCCACTATGCCGGCTTCTTCGATCCTGGCTTCGGCCATTCCGCCGCCGGCGGCACCGGCAGCCGCGCCGTGCTCGAGGTGCGCAGCCGGGAAGTGCCGTTCCTGCTCGGCCACGGCCAGACCATCGGCCGCCTGATCTACGAGCGCCTCAGCGAAGCACCCGATCGCCTCTACGGCACCGGCCTCGGCTCCAACTACCAGGCGCAGACGCTGAAGCTATCGAAGCACTTCAAGCCGTTTTCTCTTTGACCGGCTCGACCGCCACCGGCTCCGGCTCCTCCGGCGGATCGGGCTCGATGAGCTCGTCCTTCACGATCTTGCCGTGCTCGAGCGTGATGAGGCGGGTGCAGAACTGCTTCATCAGGTCGGGCGCATGCGAGGCGAGCACGAAGATGCTGGCCCTGGCGACGAACTCGCTCATCCGCTCGCGCGCCTTCTCCTGGAACGCCGCGTCGCCCGCTCCCAGCACCTCGTCGACCAGCAGGATTTCGGGGTGCACCGCCGTCGCCACCGCGAACAGCAGCCGCGTCGTCATGCCCGCCGAGTAGGTCCGCACCGGCATGGCGAGGAACTGGCCGAGTTCGGTGAACTCCTCGATCCCTGGGATCGAACCCTCGGCTTCCGCCTGCGTCGCGCCCAGCAGCATCGCCATGCGGGTGATGTTCTCGTAGCCGGTGAGCTCGGGGTCCATGCCGGCGCCCAGCCCGAACACCGTCGACACACGGCCCTCGACGCGGATGCTCCCGCGCGTCGGGCGGAAGATGCCGGCCATGGTGCGCAGCAGCGTCGTTTTGCCCGAGCCGTTGTGGCCTACAAGGCCGATCCGGTCCCCGTCCCTGAGGTCGAGGCTGATGTCGTCGAGCGCCTGCACGGTCGCCACATGACCTTTGGCCGCCGACACCCGCCCGCCGGTCGAGATCGAGACGATCTGCTTCCGCAGCGACTTGCTGGCCGCGTTGTAGATCGGGTAGGCGACGCCTACGCCGTCGAGTTTCATTCGGGCCATGGCGTCACATCCAGTAGGGCAGGCGATAGGCGCGGCTGCCGGTCATCCAGATCGAAAGCAGCACCGTCACCACCGTCATTGCCAGTACGGCCAGGTAGCTCTCCACGCTGGGGATCACCCCCAGCAACGGATCGCGGATCACCCTGATGTAGTGGGCGATGGGGTTGAATGCCATCACCGCCTCGGCTGCACCAAGCTGGCCGGGCCGGTAGATCACCGGTGATAGGAAGAACAGGATCGGGAAGAACGATCCGATCAGCGGCTCGAGATCGCGGTACCGCGCGCCGATGATGCCGACCAGCTGCATGATCGCAACGAGATTGATCGATACGATCAGGAGCCCCGGCACGGCGAGTATGCCCGTCCACGAATTGTACTGCGGAAAGATCAGGAACACCGCCAGCACTACGATTAGGTTGTGCAGCAGGTTGATCAGGTGCCGCCCGAAGGCCTGGAAGGTGATGAGGTAGATCGGCAGCCGGATGTTCACCAACATGGTGGCGTTCTTCGCGAACATCCCCGCGCTCTCGGTGACCACGCCCGAGATGAACTGCCACACCACCAGCCCGACCGTGATCGAAGGGATGAAGCTCGCCATGTCCTGGTTGAGCAGGATCGACCAGATGTACCCCATCCCGCCCACGCCGATCGCCGTACCCAGCACCAGCCAGATCGGGCCGAGCGTGCTGCGCCGGTAGCGGGCCACCGTCTCGCTCCAGGCGAAGTAGATCGCCAGCTGGCGGCGCCCCCATGCAGCCACGAGGTCGGCCATTCCGTCTGCAATGCTATTCACGAAAACCTTCCGGCGCAGCTGTCTTGCGGCGGTATATGTGCGCCGCCGGCCACAGCGCAAGCAAACACTGGACATACCCGCTCCGCGCGGAAAAGGTTGAGTTGCTGCTGCCACGTGGGCTATCTCAGTCACCTGCTTTCGTCCGGGGACCGGATTATTGGCCACGTCCAGCCCGACCGCTTTCAGCCTCGAGGCCTTCCTGCGTTCGCTGGGAGGCGACCACGCCCCCAGCACCTTCTCGGCCGACTATCACAACACCCACGCCAGGCGCTTCGAGGAGACCAGCCGCCTGATCGGCGCGGCCCGGCGCGGCAGGCGCGCCATCGAAATTGGCGCAACCGACTATTTCCAGCTCGCCCTGGGCACCACCTTCGGCTTCTCCGAGGTCTGGGGCAGCGTCTGGGATCAGGACCCCGAGCACAAGCTACACGCCCGCACCATCGCCGCCGCCGGTCACACGCTCGACGTCACCACGGTAAGCCTCGACATCGAGCGCGAGCTCTTTCCGGTCACCCCAGGCTATTTCGACCTGGTGCTGTTCTGCGAGGTGCTCGAGCACATGGACATCGATCCGATGTTCGCGCTCTCGGAGTTCAACCGCATCCTGCCGGTCGGTGGGCAACTGATCGTCACCACGCCCAATTGCTGCTCCGCCCGCAATACCTGGAAGATCCTGCAGGGCTACCGGCCGCATTTCTACATGCAGTACGAAAAGAGCCGCTCGCCGTATCGCCACAATTTCGAGTACGACGTGCACGCCGCCACCCAGCTCGTTGAAGCGGCAGGTTTCCACATCGACCGGCTCTACACCCTCGACGTCTTCGAGGAACCCATCCGCGAGGCGCTGGATTTCCTCAAGCGCAATCATATGCCGACCGACCACCGCGGCGACGGTATCTTCATTCTCGCCACCAAAGCCGGCCCGGTCCTCGACCGCTGGCCCTATGGGATGTACGTTTAGCGATGCTCAACCGCCTGCTGCGCCTTGCCCGGCGCCTCCGCGCCCTGCCTGTCCAGGCTTACTATTCGCTTTCGGGTTGGCGGTTTTCCGACCTCAAGGAGTATATCGACGCGGCCATCGGCATGGAGGCGGATTCTACCCTCGCCATGCTCGAGGCAAACTCGGCGGAGACCGGCCGTCCGCCGCGGTTGGCCGTGGTGACCTGCCTGCCGCCTGACGCAACCGGCATCGCGAATTTCGCCCTGAAGCAGCTCTCGGCCATCGACACGGCCGTCGATGTCTTCTCTCAGGTCCGCGACGTGGCGCATTTCCTGCGTATCCGGGCCCTGCTGGCCGCCAAGACCGGGGGCCGCGTTCGGCTCCACCCGATGTCCAGCCTCCTCTCCCGCGACGTCACCCACCGCTACGAGCGTCTCGTCTTCCTGCTCGGCAACTCGCGGCACAATTTCGAGGTCTTCCGTTCGATGGAGACGCTCGCGGGCCTTGGTGCCGGCGACCGCATCGTCTGTCACCTGCACGATCCGTGCTGCCACAACATCGTGCAGCTCGGCAAAGGGCTGGAGCCCGGCCCCTACCTCGCCTATATCGGTCGCCTCTACGACAACCCCACGCTGCTCACCAACTGGGGCAGCGAGAACTGGCAGGCCCACAAGGCCGCGGTCGACAACGGCATCCTCGGCATCCGGGCCCTGTTCGATATCGGCGTCCGCCACTTCATCCTCAACTCGCAGGCCGCTGTCCGCCTGGTGCGTGACGACCTCACTGCCGCCGAGCGCGACGAGTGCCGCTTCGATGTTCTATACCACCCGGTCTTCGAGCCCGAGGTGTCGCGCCGGGAGGCACTGCCGCACGATGCCTCTCTCACCATCGGCACCTTCGGCGCGCCTTCCGTTTCGAAGGCGACCGACGTGGTGCTCGCGGCGGTCCGCGAGCTGCGCCGGCGCGGCGTCGACGCGAAGCTGATCGTTGCAGGGTTTGACGCGCAGTACTTCGCCGACGGCGAACTCGCCAAGAACGAAGGCAAGGGCTGGCTCGAACTTGCGGAGCCCACCACCGAGCGCGAGCTGCAGCTCGACATGCTCAAATGCGACGTGGCGGTGCAACTGCGGCGCTCCAACCTCGGCGAGAGCAGCGGCGTCGTTCCCAGCCTGCTTGCCCTCGGCGTGCCGACGATCGTCTCCTCGATCGGCGCTTTCGCCGAGTACGGCGAGGCCGCGATCTCCTTCGACGGTTATGATCCCATCGCACTGGCCGACCTGCTCCAGGGCGGGCCGCGCGTCGATGAGCTCGCCATGCAGCGCTACTCCCGCGAGCATTCCCTGGCCGCCTACAACGCTCGCCTGCTGTCGCTTCTGGAGCTCGAGGCTCCGGTCGTGGCTCAGGTCACGAGCCTCAGAGCCCAGCCCTGATCTCGGCGAGTCGGGCCGCCATCCGCGCCCCGACCACCGGACCGCTCAGCGTCTGCCGCACCTTCTCGGCTGCTGCTGCGCCCAATCGCGCCCTGAGTGCCGGCTGGTCCGCCGCCAGCCGCATCAACCGCGCCGCCTCGGCAAGGTCGGGGTCCGCCCAGCGCTGCCCGCCGCCCAGCGGATAGGCCTTCTCACCTACCGGGACGAGCCGGTAGGGCACCGGCATGGCGCAGTCCGCTGCAACGAAATCGGTCGAGCCGGAATAGTCGGTGGCGATCACCACCTTGCCCAGCCCCATGCACTCCGCAATGGGCAGCCCGAACCCCTCGGCCCGGTGTAGCGACACGAACACATCCGCCGCTGCCTGCACCTCGGTGACCTCCGCTCGCGGCATCACGCGGTCGATCACCGTGATCCGCGCGTCGCTGCCCACCGCCTCCAGCAACTGAGCCCGCGGTGTTCGGAACGAACTCGCCCCGCCATGCGCCTTGATCACGAGCTGTGCTTCCGGTCCCCCATCCGCGAAGGCCGTCCGGAATGCCTCGATGATGCCGAGGATGTTCTTGCGCTCGAGGAAGGAGTTGAAGTCGAGGGCCGTGAGAAACACCACGGCATCGGCGCTCATACCGAACTTCTGCCGCGATACGGCGGCCGGAGGCGTCACCTCCACCCGGTGCGGCATCACTTTCACAGGCTTCCGCGTCTTGGCCCCTATCGCCTTCGCCACGTAGCTGCTCGGCACCCATACCTCGTGCACCGCCTCGAAGGCCGGCGCCAGCGCATCGGGAAATTCCGCCAGCTCCCAGGCCCAGAAGCCGATCGTGTAGCGCCCGGTGTAGTTCTCCGCCCCGATCCGTTCGGGCAACATCGCCACGTGGTCGGCATTGAGATGCACCAGGTTGACGGCGAACGGGTTGTCCCGCCCCTCGGCCACGGTGAACGACGACTCCTGGTTGGCGAACGCCCCAACCTCGACGTTGATGGCCTTGACCGGCACCCCTGCCGCCTCGAGCGAGAGCACGGAGCTCCGCGCCCCTTCGCCGATACCGCTTTCGGCCGTCAGGTAGCCGAAGACGCCCACGCCCCAGGGCCGGTCAAGGTCGATGTGCTCCGCCGCCCGCGGCATGCTGGCCGCGATATGGCGATGGTAAAGTCGCCGCAAACCCGGCGCCAACCACTGCCGGATGTCGCTGGGCAAGTGCCGGAACGCTGCCGTCACCAGCAACACCGCTCGCCGCCGCAACTCCCGCATCACTGTCATCCGACACTCCGGCCATCATTGCTCCGGCCGCCTAGATAGCAACGCCTCGTCCTTCCGTCATGGCCGACATTTGATCTCCGCTCCCTGATCTGGCATGAGCCGAAAGTTCAACAATCGTCCCGGGAGCGGCGGTGGCACGGCAGCCAGGACCTTTCGGCAAGCTCGCAGGCAGCACTTACCGTCTGCTCATGGCCGCCCGGCCGCACATGGCCCGTCTCTACGCCCCCATCCCGCCAGCATGGCGCCGCCGTCTCCTCACCGGTCTACTGAGCGCATCGCCACCTGCCGTCCTGCGGCCCGGCATCTCGCTGATCGGCTATCCCTTCGCCGAAATCGGCATGGGCGAGTCGCTGCGCTCGCTGGCCAAATCGATAGAGGGCGCTGGCGTCGACTACGAGGTCGTCAACTACGACGCCCAACTGGTCGCCCCCCAGAACGACCGGACGCTGGCGCCCCGGCTCGCTCGGGCGCCAACCAGGGCGGTCAACCTGTTCGCCGTGAACGCCGATTTCCTCGGCTCCACCATGCACGGCGTCGGACTCGCCGCCACGCAGGGTCGCTACAACATCGTCCGTCCGTTCTGGGAATTGTTGCGTATCCACCCCGATTGGATCGGCAGCCTCAGGCAGATGGATGAAATCTGGGCGACCACCACCTTTATCCGCGACGCCTTCGCGGCCGCCACCGATGTGCCCGTGACTCACATCCCCATGGCTGTCAGTGTGCCACGGGTCCGGCCGGATCGCGCCCGCTTCGGCATCCCGCCCGACGCCACGGCCTTCCTCTTCGCCTTCGACTTCTCCTCCCACCCCGCTCGCAAGAACCCGTCAGCCGTACTTGACGCCTACACCATGGCCTTTGGGGCGCGACCGCGGCTCCCCGTGGTCCTCGTCATCAAGACCATGGGCCAGAGCCCGCAGAAGTCGCAGGTGCTCGCCGCGCTGCATCAGCGCGCCGCCGAGGATCCACGCATCATCGTCATCGACGAGGTCCTGCCGCGCACGGTGATGCACGGCCTCACGGCCTCCTGCGACGTGTTCGTCTCGCTCCATCGTTCCGAGGGCTTCGGCCTCGGCATCGCCGAGGCGATGGCCCTCGGCAAGCCGGTCGTCGCCACCGACTATTCGGGCAGCACCGACTTCGTCACTGCCACCACCGGCTTCCCGGTGCCATACCGCCTTATCCCGGTCGAGCCCGACGACTACCCGTACTTCATCGAAGGCCAGCGCTGGGCCGATCCCGACCTCGGCGCCGCCGCCCGCATCATGGCGGAACTCGCCGCCAACCCCGATCTCCGCGTGCGAACTGGCGCTGCCGCTCGGCAGTTCATGGACACGGCCCACAGCCACGAGACTGTCGGACGCCTCGTCGTCAGCCGGCTCGCTGAGATCGAGGCTGGGCCGCCCCGGCGATGACAAGCCACCAGCTCACCGGCAAGCCACTAACTCAGGTCGCAGCGGGATGTCGGTGCGGCGGCTGAGGAGGTGGAACGGGACGGCTTCCGCTGGACGGTCTTCTCTGAACTGCTAGGCTTGGTCGATCCACTCGTCAGGCACGCTCTCGGCCGTCGGTTTCGATGTCGACTACGCGGTACACGCGGGCACCCTAGCAGTGCAGCCCGGGGCAGGGTGCTGTACTACTGCCTAGGTACTCCACCCGAACCGGTCTTGCGCTGGGCACGACTGTCGCGATCCTGCGGGCCGGCGTCGAACGCGCGCCCGATCTCGTCGACGTGCACTCGCCGCAGCTTCACCGCCTTCATCGCGCCTGCCGATTTGTAGAAGTACTTGGAGCGGTCCTCGGGGTCGGTATCGCGCGACTTGAGCGCCCCTCCCTCGCGGTTGCCAGCCAAGGCGAACATTCCGGAGTTGACCTTCACTACCCGTGCGATGGTGTACCCGTCCGATGGGTGCTCGTAGGCCACCATGTCGTTCTGGTGCAGGCTGAGTACGCGCCGCGCTGCTGGGTGCGGTCGCCGGTCCCCCGATTGGTTTGCGCACGGTGCGCGCCGAACATGCTGATCACGTCCACTACCCACTTGCCGGTGGGCAGCTCCCACACGTCGTAGCGATAGTTGGCATCGCCCTGTAGCCCTTGTACGCCTTGCCTGTGGCGTCGCGGATCACCGCCCTCGGACGGTTGTTCTGAGAAAGGTCGGTTCCGTCCGACCCGTCAGCAGCGCCTGACAAGAAAGGCACCTCGGAAACGGGGTGCCTTTTCTCTTTCAACGCAATACCGCTCGGGCTTGCGAGAAAAGCCATATGCCGCTACATCGAGCGTGTCGCGAAGCAGTGCCAAAAGCGTGCTAAGCGGCCTTCAACCGGGTGCCTAGACGCTTGGTTGTGCGGGTGTAGCTCAATGGTAGAGCAGAAGCTTCCCAAGCTTACGACGAGGGTTCGATTCCCTTCACCCGCTCCATCTCACCATCCAGTGAACCGGCTCAGCCGCGTCCGACCAGCACTACACCCGGTGAGTCGGTGTCACGCTGGCCGCCAACTGAATCTCGACCGGCGCTCCCGAGGGCAGGGTGAATACGCCCACGGTCGTGCGGGCGGGCAACCCGCTCGTCGGCACCAGCCGCTGCACGCATTCCGAGGCCATGTCGGCAAACGCCGCATGCTGCATGAAACCGGCCTCCGCCATGACGTAGATCGTCAAGCTCAGCACCGCATCGAGCCGTTCGCCCTCGGCGAGCAGGCTGATCGCGGCCTGAATAGCGTTCGCGCAGGCAAGATCCACTGCCGCCCTGTAGTCCTCGAGCGGTGCATCCGCCCGCACCGGCCCCGTCAGTTGCAGCACGCCGTTGAGACGCGGCGTCATGCCGGCGGTGAAGATCAGCGCACCATGGCGAGTGGCCGGAACATACAGCCCCTGCGGTCGGGGTGTCGGCACCGTCACTGCGCCCCCTCCCTGTAGAGGTCGATCATCGTGCAGAGCCGGTCGGCCGCTGCCAGCGCGCCCGCATGGTTCTGCGAAAAATTGAGGCGGATGCTGTCGCCGCAGTCCGGGCTGAACTCGGTGCCGATCGTCACCGTGATCCCCGCCTGCAGGCGCAGCAGCTTGACGAAATCGGCGTTGGAGACGGATAGCCGCGGCAGCTTCAGGAACAGGTAGCTGCCCGCCTCCGGCGTCCGCACCGCAATGTCCTGCACCCGCCTGAACCGCGCCAGCAGCGCGTCGCGCAGCGCCTCATGCTGCGCCGTCCGGTCGGCCATCCAGCCTTCCGGCTCGTTGAACCAGGTGCGCAGCACCGCCTGATTGTAGCCCGGTGCCCGCAGCGAAACGATGGCCTGCAGCTTCTCCATGCGCGAGATGATGCTGGCCGTCCCGAACGCCACTCCGAGCCGGTAGCCGCTCAGCGATTCCGTTTTCGAGGGTCCCATGATGGTGACCACGGCGCTGTCGCCTGAAAGCGCCCGAAGGTGCGTGTAGTCGACCCCGCTGTAGACCAGCCGCGAATAGAGCTGGTCGACGATCACCGTGGCGCCGAAACGCTGTGCCAGCGCCGCGATTGCCTCGATCTCCGCCCGCGAATAGACCACGCCCGTGGGATTGTTGGGGTTCGAGAACAGCAGCACCTTCGCCCCGGCTTCGAAGGCTGCCTGCAATCCCCCCAGGTCGAGGCCTGCTTCACCCTTCTCGTGCCGCAGGTAGTCGATTTCCACGGGCACGATCTCGCCCTCGAGAAACTCGACGATCTTGCGGTTGGCGAAGTAGTCGGGCCGGATGATAGCCACCTTGTCGCCCCGCGCCACAGTCGATGCCAACGCCAGGAACAGCGCCCCCTGTGTGCCCGGCGTGATGATCAGTTCCTCGTCAGGGTTGACCGGGGCCCCGGTGAAGCGCGCCAAGCGGGCCGCCACCTCGACCCGGATACCGCGATCGCCGCGATACTCGGTGTAGGCCTGCCGGCCCCCCGCTTCGACGCCGGCAGAGAACATCTCGTATGCCCCCGGCGTCGGCTCATGCGCGTCGACGTCGCCATGCGAGAAATCCACCGGCACGCCGTCCAGCGGCCCCCCGCGCATTGTCTCCGCCAACGCCTCGCCGCCCTGCCGCACCTCCTGGCCGGGGGCGTTGTCAGTGGCGAGACGGTCGAACTTGCTTTGCACTGACATGGTCATGGTGGTCCTTCTTCACGTCTGTTGTCTCGGAGCGGCAGCTGGTCGCTCGTTCCGCATGTCTTGTATCAGTCCCGGGCGGCAACCCGGTCCGACGTCGGGGTTCCGGACGTCCGGGCGCGCCTAAAGGGCCGCCAACCGTCCCGGGATTCTTTGTCCGCCTGCGTCCAAGATCGCACTACTCTTTCACCAGCCCGTAGCACGAAGCAGGCCGCTTCAAACACCATAGCAACTCGGCCGGATCGTCACCAAAGCCCGCGCCGCCGGTCGCTAGGACGGACAGGCCCGGCTCCCTGCATCGTAGAGATCCGACGGCCCCAGCGGTACGAAACGGCCACGGCCCGGCCGTATCCACGGCACGCCGTCCCGCAACACGACCTCGCCGCTTTGCTCAACGAGTGCTATCTCACAGGAAGCAGAAACAGGAACTCTGAAACCGGCCATTTTCAGGATGCGTTTGCCCACCAACGTTTGACAAAGACGATAAAGTTAGTCGACTATGAAGTGCGGCGGGGCAAATTCAGCCTGGGTCGCGTTGGCTGGCGCGGAGACTTGCAGCTCACCATGCATAGGCTTGTCCGGATAGCGAAAACGCTGTGGCGCACCTTGCTGCAGGCGGTTCCGACGGTACTCGGCATTGTGGTGCTGAACTTCTTCCTGCTTCAGCTCGCCCCGGGTGACGCGGCCGACGTGATGGCGGCCGAGGCGGGTTCGGCAACGGAAGAAACCATGGCGATGCTCCGGGCGCGCTTCGGGCTCGACAGCCCAGTGCTTGTGCAACTCACCAATTACCTCAACAATCTCGCCCATTTCAGCCTCGGCTTCTCGCCGCGCTATGGCGTGCCGGTGATGGACCTGATCACCCAGCGCCTGCCGGGCACGTTGACGCTGATGGCCTCGGCACTCGGTATCGCCATCGTCATCGGGTTGACGCTCGGCTCGTTGATGTCGGCCTTAGCCGGCCGGCTGCCCGACCGGCTGATCTCCATCCTCTCTTTGCTGTTCTACTCCATCCCCGGTTTCTGGATCGGGCTGATGCTGATCGTGCTCTTCTCGGTCATCCTCGGCTGGCTGCCGAGTGGCGGCGCGGGCACCATCGGTTCGTCGAAGACCGGCTTCGACGCCTTCCTGGATTCCGCGCGCTACATGATCCTGCCGGCCACCTCGCTGGCTTTGTTCTATGTGGCGATCTACGCCCGCCTCACCCGCGCTGCGATGCTCGAGGTCCGCAACCAGGATTTCGTCCGTACCGCCCTGGCCAAGGGCGTCAGCCCGTTCGGCGTCACCGTGCGGCACATCCTCCGCAATGCGCTCATCCCCATCACGACTCTCGTCGGTATGCATGTGGGCGGCATGCTGGGTGGAGCCGTGGTGGTCGAGACCGTTTATAGCTGGCCCGGCCTCGGCCGCCTGACCTTCGAGGCCGTGATGGGCCGCGATTTCACCGTGCTGCTGGGCATCCTGCTCTTGTCCTCGATCCTCGTGATCCTCGCCAACGCTGTGGTGGACATCGTGCAGGCTTGGCTAGATCCGAGAAATCCTGCCCAATGCCCTGCCGCCGCTGATCGTCACCTCCTCGGTGATGGTGGCGTCCGCCATCCTCATGGAATCCGCCCTCAGCTTCATGGGTCTGGGCGACCCCAACGTCGTCTCCTGGGGCTCGATGATCGGCGCCGGCCGCGAGCTGATCCGCACCGCCTGGTACCTCACCGCGCTGCCCGGCCTCGCCATTGTCTTCACGGTGCTGGCGCTGAACCTGATCGGTGACGGCCTCAACGACGCGCTCAATCCGCGCTTCTCGGAAGATCGCGCATGACGGCCCCACTGCTCGAAGTCGAAGACCTCACCATCGCCTTCGGCGCCGCGCAGCCGGTGCGCCGCCTCAGCTTTTCCATCGCCCCCGGCGAGACCGTCGCCGTGATCGGCGAGTCGGGCTCCGGCAAGTCGCTCGGCGCGCTGGCCCTCATGCGGCTGTTGCCTCGCAACGCCGCAGTCCCGAGCGGCCGTATCCTGTTCGGCGGCAAGGATCTGCTGGCGCTGTCCGACAGCGAGATGCGCAAGGTGCGCGGCCGCGAGGTCGCCATGGTCTTCCAGGAGCCCATGACCAGCCTCAACCCGGTCATGACTGTCGGCAACCAGATCATCGAGGTGCTCCGCATCCACGAGAAACTGAGCCGCAAGGATGCCCGCGCGCGAGCGGTGGAACTGCTGGAACTGGTGCAGATCCCCGAGGCGAGAAAGCGCGTCGACGATTACCCACACCAATTGTCGGGGGCCAGCGG
Source organism: Pseudomonadota bacterium (assembly GCA_023433985.1). Classification (GTDB taxonomy): domain Bacteria; phylum Pseudomonadota; class Alphaproteobacteria; order Rhizobiales; family Devosiaceae; genus Devosia_A. The sequence continues at coordinate 12,921 of JAEYTN010000617.1, forward strand.
CAGCGCGTGATGATCGCCATCGCGGTGGCCCGCCGGCCCAGGCTGCTGATCGCCGATGAGCCGACAACAGCGCTCGACGCTACCGTCCAGGCGCAGATCCTTGAGCTGCTTGATGATTTACGCAGGAAGCTGGGGATGGCCTTGTTGCTTATCACCCACGATCTAGGCGTCGTCGGGAGCTGGAGCGACCGCGTCGTGGTCATGTACCACGGCGACAAGCTCGAGGAGCTTCAGACCACCGATCTCTATGCCCCGGGCCGTCACCCCTACACGCACGGGCTGACGCAGGCCTCGATCCGGCTGGACGAGGGCGTGCACTACACCTCGCGCACTTTGGCCGAAATCCGCGTCGATCGCGGTACGCGATGGACGCAATTCTTTTGTGGTCAGTCCGCCCGTGGGCCGCAAATTGCTGCCAGTCGCGCCGGAGGCCGAGGCGATCCTTCGCGTCGACAACCTGTCGGTGACCTATCGAACCCGCGGACGGGTGAACAAGGCGCTCGATGGCGCCACCCTGTCGCTCAGGCGCGGCGAGACCCTGGGCATCGTCGGCGAATCCGGCTCCGGCAAGTCGACGCTCAGCAAGGCCATCATGCGCCTCGTCAACTCGTCGGGCCCGATCACCTTCGACGGCGTGCCGCTCGACCGGCTCGGCCCCACCGGGATGCAGCCGATCCGGCGCAACCTGCAGATGATCTTCCAGGACCCGTTCGGCTCGCTCAATCCGCGCAAGTCGATCCGCGCCATCCTCGAGGCGCCGCTGATCGTACACGGCGTGGGCGACTCCGACGAACGCAGGCGGCGCATCGCGGAGACTTTCGAGCAGGTGCGCCTGCCGCTCGCCTGGGCCGAGCGCTATCCGCACGAGTTCTCGGGCGGGCAGCGCCAGCGCATCGGCATTGCCCGCGCGCTGATCCTCCGGCCTTCGCTGATCATCTGCGACGAGCCCGTCTCGGCGCTCGATGTCTCGATCCAGGCCCAGATCCTGAACCTGCTGGTCGAACTCAAGCAGTCACTGGGCCTGAGCTACCTCTTCATCTCGCACGACCTGGCGGTGGTCCAGTACATCTCGGATCGCGTGATCGTCATGAAGGACGCCAGAATCGTCGAGGAGAGCGACCACCGCACCATCTGGCACGCACCCAAGACCGACTACACCCGCGCGCTGATTGCCGCGGCCTCGTCGGGCGCGCATTCTGGCGGTCGCACGGCTGAACCTACGATCTAGGAGTATCGAATGGTCGACTACCGCTACCTGGGCCGCTCGGCCCTGAAAGTCTCGCCGCTGTCGCTGGGCACCATGATGTTCGGCCAGCAGACGCCCGACCCGGAGGCGTTCCGCATCATCGACAAGGCGCGCGAGCAGGGCATCAACTTCATCGACACCGCCGACGTCTACGGCGACGGCGCGTCGGAAGTGGTGGTGGGGCAGGGGATCAAGGCCAACCGCGACCACTGGGTGCTCGCCACCAAGTTCGTGAACTCGCAGAAGAAGGGCCCGAACCTCGGCGGCCATTCGCGCAAATGGGTGATCGAGACTGTGGAGAATTCCCTGAGGCGCCTCGGCACCGACTACATCGATCTCATCTACTTCCATCGCGCCGTGTTCGACGCGCCGCTCGAGGAGCCGGTCCGCGCCATCGCCGACCTGATCCGGGCGGGCAAGCTGCGTTATTTCGGCGTCTCGAACTTTCGCGGCTGGCGCATCGCCGAGGTTGCGCATCTCGCCGATCAGCTGGGCATCGACCGGCCGATCGCCAGCCAGCCACTCTACAACATCGTCAACCGCACGGCGGAAGCCGAACAGCTGCCGGCAGCTCACTGTTACGGCCTCGGCGTCGTCTCCTATTCCCCGCTGGCGCGCGGCGTGCTCACCGGCAAGTA
>JAEYTN010000020.1 GCA_023433985.1 Pseudomonadota bacterium
GCATTGCCGTGCTGGCGCTGATCTTCTTCGTCATGCAGTCGCGGTTCACCGAGAAGCGGCACAAGGTCGATTACCTCGGCGGCCTGCTCCTCGCCGTCGCCACCACGGCGATCGTCTACTGGGGCGACCACGTGCTCGATCCGGCCGGCCCCGACCTGCTGACCTACGCCCTGCCCGTCATCGGTGTCGGCGCCGCGATCTGGTTCGTCATGGTCGAGCGGAACGCCGCCGAACCGATCATCCCGCTGCGCCTGTTCCGCAACCACACCATCTCGGTAGTCACCGCTGCCTCCTTGGTCGCGGGCGTCGTCACGCTCGGCATGTTCTTCTACTTCGCGCTCTACTTCCAGGTAATCACCGGGCTCGGGCCGGCCGAGGTGGGCTTCCTCTTCCTCCCCGCCTCCGCCACCTCGATGGTGGTCTCGATGGTTGCCGGCCGCATCATCGCCCGCACCGGCCGCTACAAGTGGATGCCGGTCGCCGCCTTCGTCGTCGGCGCCGCGCTGATGGTCGGCTTCACTTTCGTCGACGCGCACACCTCGCTTTGGGTGATGGGAGCGATGATGGCGGTGTTCGGCATTTCGATGGGCCTGCAGTTCCAGGTGCTGATGGTCGCCATCCAGGCTGCCGCCCCGCTGCAGGATATCGGCGCCGCCACGGGCCTCATCACCCAGGCGCGGACAATCGGAGCGTCGCTCGGCCTCGCCATCAACGGCGCGGTGATGACCTGGGCCCTGACGCAGCAGGCGAGCACCTTGCCCGCCGATGCCGCAGCGGCCCTTCCGGACGGCCTCAACGGCCTGTCGCCGCATATCGCCGCCGCGCTGCCGGCAACGGTGAAGGAGACGGTGCTGAGCCACTATACTGCCGGCTTCAACACCACGTTCCTCTGGATCGCGGGCCTCTATCTGGTCGCAGCGGCCCTGACCCTGCTGCTCAGGGACATCCAGATTCCCAAGCGGGCCTGAGCGCCGGATCCGCTGAAACCGGGCGGCCCGCTGCAAGGCGGGCCGTCTTGCTTCTGACGTCAGCGCCGCACAAGGCTCAGCAGGTGCGCCCGCAGCTGCTCGTCGGCGAATGGCTTGTCGAGCATCGGCCGATGCCGGTGCCGCTCTTCCACCGCCCCCTCGCCGAGCGCACTCGAGAACATGAACGGCACGCCCCGCGCCTCGAGCGCATCGGCCACCGCGAAGCTGGTTTCGCTGCCCAGGTGCACGTCGAGAATGGCAAAGTCGAGCCGCTTCGACTCCACGACTTCGAGCGCCTTCGCCGCATCGGCAAGCACGAGCACCTCGCTGGCGCCCATTTCGCGCACCAGGTCCTCTATGCCGATGGAAACCAGGACCTCGTCTTCGAGGATCAGGATCGAGCCCAGGTCGATGACCTCGCGGCCCGCTTCACTCATGCCGTCTTGGTTATTTAGCATGCAACATGATCGGCCGGTACGCGGCGGCTGTCGACCGAAAACGGAGTGAGCGGCCGGCCCCTCTTCCTCCGCCTTGTCAAATTGAGCTGCCTACTAACTTTTCTTGTGGAACCATTCGGCCGATTTGACATTATGCGGGCGGCGTGAGTTAGCTAAATGAGTAACTTGCACCCGGGCGCGCAAACACAAGGTTCCGATGAGCGAAACGTCGATGAAGGGCAACCCGTTGCAGCGCGGCGAGCGTCTGCAGATCATGCTGGAGGCCGACGAACTCCGCGCCCTCGACGATTTTCGCTTTGCCAACCGCATGCCGAGCCGCGCCGCCGCAGTCCGTGAGCTGCTGCGCCGTGGCCTCGGCGTCGACGGCGCCGTCTCCGACGGCGGCTCCAGCGCCTCGCGATCCTACGGAGTGCTCGACGGCGACCGCCGGCCCGACGGCTCCGGCACCGACGGTTCGGCGGCCTGACGCTTCACTTCATCTGTAGCCGATGATCTGGCCGGGCCAGCGCCATGGCCGGCCGAACGCCCCAGCCGGCCGCATCGCCTCACGGCAGCGCTACTCCCGCGCCCGCTCCAGCAGCCGCTTGCAGTCCAGCAGCTCGCGCAGCACATCGGAGAGCTTTTCCCGCTCGGCAGCCGTGAGTCCGGCCGCGCGCGGCGCGCCCTTGGGCATTAGGCTGGCGAGCTGGAAGCGCGGTTTGGTCGCCACGTCGCCGGAGCTGTCCGCGGCATCGTCCGCCACCACCGGCTCGTCCGCCTCGGCATACTCCACCGTGTCGTCACCCGGCTCGAAGGCGGGCTCGGGCGCCAGCGCGGTCGGCGGCAGCTGCTCCACCGGCCGGCCTTCGCCAACGGCGATCACGTAGCGCGGCCCCTGTTCCTTGAGGATTCGCTGCACGCCCTTGATGGTGAAGCCCTGATCGTAGAGCAGGCGCCTGATGCCCTTGAGCAGCAGTACGTCCTCGGGCCGGTAGTAGCGTCGGCCACCGCCGCGCTTCAGCGGCTTGATAGTGGAGAACCGCGTCTCCCAGAAACGCAGCACGTGCTGCGGCAGATCGAGCTCGTCGGCCGCTTCGGAAATCGTGCGAAAAGCGTCAGGAGATTTGTCCAAAAGGACTCACCGGGCTCGGAAAGACTCTTATTTTCCAGCCCGGACCATAGATTTGTTGATCTTGGATTTCAACACGTTGCTGGGCTTGAACACCAGCACCTGTCGCGGAAGGATCGGCACTTCCTCGCCGGTCTTGGGATTTCGCCCGATGCGCTGGTTCTTGGAGCGGACCTGGAACGAGCCGAACGAGCTCAGCTTGACGTTCTGGCCCTCCACCAGCGCCTCGCCGATCAGGTCGAGCACCCGCTCCACCAGTTCCGCCGATTCGGTGCGCGACAGCCCGACCGCCTCGTAGACGGCTTCGGCCAAGTCTGCACGCGTCACAGTCTTCTGTGTCATTGTTGTTGCCCCTCCGCTTGCCCTGCCGGACCTATTCCGTGAGGCGCCCCCACCTACGGTGGCCGAACCTTAACCCTCCCGTGGTGCACTGGCAATCTGACATAACAATCAAAGGCTAGGGGCGATTGCGAAGGCGCCGTGACGGGAACGACCACTGCTCATCCGCGGGCGCTCCCAATGCGGGGAAACCGGCGATGGCACGCCTTCTCCCCTAGCGGGAGAGGGTGCCCGAAGGGCCGATGAGGGGTCGGCGTCGCGTCCGTCAGCTCACCAGCGGATCAGCGAGGCGCCCCAGGTGAAGCCTCCGCCCATCGCCTCGATCATCACCAGGTCGCCGCGCTTGATGCGTCCGTCCGCCACCGCGGTGTTGAGCGCCAGCGGCACTGAGGCGGCCGACGTGTTGGCGTGCCGGTCAACCGTCACCACCACCTTTTCGGGCGGGAGGCCCAGCTTCACGCCGGCCCCGTCGATGATGCGCTTGTTGGCCTGGTGCGGCACGAACCAGTCGAGGTCGTCGATGGTGTGGCCGGTATCCTCGAGCACCTTGTAGACCACGTCGGTGATCATCCCGACGGCGTGCTTGAAGACTTCCTTGCCCTCCATCCGCACATGGCCCATCGAGCGCGTCGAGCTCGGCCCGCCATCGGTATAGAGCTTGTTCCAGAAGTGCCCGTCCGAGCGGAGCGCAGTCGCGAGCACGCCGCGATCGGCCTCGCCCGGCTTGCCCATCTCCATCACCGCCGCGCCCGCGCCGTCGCCGAACAGCACGCAGGTGGTGCGATCGTTCCAGTCGAGGATGCGGCTCGCCGTCTCGGCGCCAATCACCAGCGCGCGCTTGCCCAGCCCGTTCTTCAGGTACGAGTCGGCCGTCGCCACCGCGTAGACGAAGCCCGAGCACACTGCCTGAATGTCGAAGGCCGCGCCGTGATGCATGCCGAGCTTCTGCTGCACCACCGCCGCCGTCGCGGGAAACGTCATGTCGGGCGTGGTGGTCGCGACGATGATCAGGTCGATATCATCGGCTGTGATCCCGGCGTTCTCGAGCGCCTTGCGCCCGGCCGCAGCCGCCAGGTCGGACGTATTCTCGCCCTCCGCCGCGATATGGCGCTGCTTGATGCCGGTGCGCTGCTGGATCCACTCGTCCGACGTGTCGACCAGCTTGCTCAGATCGTCGTTGGTCATGACGCGCGCCGGCAGGTAGGCGCCGACGCTGCGGATGATGGTTCTACGGTCGGTCACGCGGGTTTGGCCTCTGGTTCGGGGGCGGCAGCCTCGACGGGCGCCGAGTTGAGTGTGGGGAAGCGGCGCATGCCCTCGGCGATCTTGTCCATCACCTTGTTGCGCGCGATTTCGTAGCCGAGCCCGAGAGCGCCCTTGAAGCCGATCTCGTCGGTGCCGCCATGCGACTTGATCACCGGCCCGTTGAGCCCGAGGAACACGCCGCCATTGATGTTGCGCGGGTCGAGCTTGCGCCGGAGCGCCTGCAGCGCCTGCCCGGCGATGGCCGCGCCGAGCATCGACACCAGGTCGGCCTTCAGCGCGTCGCGGATGTAGCTGCCCACCTGCCGGGCCGTGCCCTCGGCGGTCTTGAGCGCGATATTTCCGGCAAAGCCCTCGGTCACCACCACGTCGACCGTGCCCTTGCCGATGTCGTCGCCCTCGACGAAGCCGTGGTAAATGAAGCCCGAGCCGGAGGCCGCGGTCAGGATTTGCGCCGCTTCCTTCACCTCGTCGAGCCCCTTCATCTCCTCGGTGCCGACATTGAGCAGCCCCACCGTGGGCAGTTCCTGGTCGAACAGCGCCCGCGCCAGCGCGGCGCCGAGAATCGAGAAATCCGTCAGTTGCTTGGCGTCGCCGCCGATCGTCGCGCCTACGTCGAGCACGATGATGTCGGTCCTGAGCGTCGGCCAGATCGCCGCGATGCCGGGGCGCGAAATGCCCTCGATGGGCCTGAGGCAGAACGTCGCCATCGCCATCAGCGCGCCGGTATTGCCGCCGGAGATGGCGAAATCGGCCTCGCCGTCCTTCACCGATTGCAGCGCTGCCCACATCGAGGAATTGCCCCGGCCCTTGCGCAGGGCCTGGCTCGGCTTTTCCTCCATCGAGATGACGTTGTCGGCGTGGACGATCCGGCTCAGCGGCTTGATTTCCGGGCAGCCGTCGAGCAACGGCGCGATCTCGCTCTCGCGGCCGTGGAAGATGTAACTGACGTTCTTGCGTTCCTTCCAGAACAGCCGCGCTCCTTCCACCGCCACGCGCGGCCCCTTGTCGCCGCCCATGGCGTCTACCGAGATACGGATAAGGTCACTCATTGCTGTTCCAGGGCGCCGTGGCGGAGCGCCGCCAATCTAACCGTTCGTATTTACCAGACAAGTCGTGGCGCGCCGCCCCAACCACAACCACTCGGTAGTGGGCGATATCAAGGCGAAGGGCCCTACCCCTCGTCCTCATCCACCTTCAGCGCCTTGAGCCCGGCGAACGGCGACTCCTCCTGGTCGTCCTCGTCTCCCACCAGCCCGACGCTTTCGCCCTCGAGCCGCGGATAGGGGTCGATGCCCAGCGCCAGCGTCTCGACGAGGAGGTCGCTGAGGTCGGCCTCGTTGCCCTCGAAATGGTCGGGCAGGTCTTTCCCTTCGAGGTCGACGAACACTTCCGCGTCAGCCTTGCCGGCATAGGGCTTATCCCCGCCCGGCAGGAATACGCGGTCGATGGCCTCGGCGATTTCCTCGGTGACCGGCTCGAGCGACACGACGCTCGGCTGCACCACCAGCGCCTTGAGCTGCCCCGTCACGCGGATGCCGCCACGGAAGCGCACCGCGTGCAGCTTCACCTGCAGCCGGTCGACCGCGGTCACCTCGAGCTGCCCCGCAATGGCCTCGCGCGCCTCGCGCTCCACGGTGATATCGACGTCGCGCCCGGCGGCCGGCATCGAATCGAGCCGGATGCTGGCGCCGGGAATGACGATGCGCTGCGGTCCGGGTTTCATGCTGCCTCGCTGAATTCCAGCTGCCCGGCGATCACGCGCTCCACCGGCTGCAGCTTGAGCCTGTCGTACTGCGCCTCGAGGTAGCCGGCGAGCGCCTCCACCTGGCCGGCCGCCCCGTCGTCGAACAGGTTGCGCCTCAGCACCGCCTCGGCGCCCGCCCGGTCGCCACGTTCCATCGCCTCGTTGAGGTTGGTCATCAGACCGTAGAAGATGTTGCCCATGTTGCGAATCTTCTTGGGCACGGCCAGGTCCCCTGCCCCCATCTCGCGCAGGTTCCGGTCCATGTCCTTGAAGAACAGGTCGAACAGCGCCTGGGCGAAGTCGCTGGCCGGCTTGCCGGCGCCGTTGAGCCGGCGGAAGGCCAGCGACATGTGCAGGCAGATCATGTCGAAGCGCCCCGTCACCGTGTCGGGCACGCCCCACTGGGCATAGAAAACCGGCTGCCGGGATTGCGCCACAATGGCGCGATAGACGGCATACACTGCGTCGGGATCAGGGGATTTCTTGAACAGATTCAACATCGTCGTCCGGCCTCCGGTTACGATCGGAGCAAGGCTTGGCGACGGCGTCGAGTGGCGGCACGGATTTCTCCCGCGCTTGCCAGATCAAGCTCGGGGCAGCTAATAGTCCCCGGCCGGCCAAGGCCGTGGTAATAGTCGACAGAGATCGGGAAAGTCAAACTTATGCCCCGGAGCAACATGCCCCTTCGCGCCGCCTTCCGCCTAACTTCCCCGATCGCCGCCGCGCTGGTGCTGTCGCTCACCCTCACCGCCTGCTCGTCCGGCCTCAGCCTCGTGCAGAATCGGCAGCGCGGCTACGACATCTCCGAGGATGCGGTGAAGCAGATCCGCATCGGCCAGTCGGCCGCCCTCGTCACCGCCGTGCTTGGCTCCCCGCAGTCCACCAACTCGTTCGCGCAGGAAACCGCGTGGATCTATGTCGGCGAGAAGGTGCAGCAGACTGCCTTCGGCATGGAGCTCTCGAAGGACCGCACCGTGCTGGTCATCTACTTCGACAAGAACAACAAGGTGGTCGATACCGAACGGTTGGGCGTCAAGGACGGCAAGTCGTTCCAGATCGAATCCCGCCGCACCCCGTCCTTCGGCCAGGACCGAACCTTCCTCGAATCGATCATCAGCTCGATCTAGCTGGAGAGTGGCGCGTCGGCGCCGCCGTGCTCCCCTCGCCCCTGGCCGCGTTGCGGTCGGGTGAGGGGCAGGAGCCCCGAGTTCACGCCGCCCGCGCCCTGCTCCGTCCCATGCCGCCCCAGCCGAGTATCAGGATGGCCAGCGTCGCGACAGGGATCACCAGCACGTTGATCGACTGCCAGCCGATCGCATTGAGCAGCACGCCCGACAGGATCGAGGCGAGCGCCATCGCCCCGAAAACGATCTGCTCGTTCAGCCCCTGCACCTTGGCGGCTTCCTCCGGCCGGTACACCGTGCTGAGCAGCGCCGTCGAGGCGACGAAGCCGAAATTCCAGCCCACCCCGAGCAGGATCATCGAGAGGACGAAGTGGTAGACCTCCGTGCCGGTCAGGTTCACCGCCGCCGCCATGATGATCAGCAGCAGCCCGGTCGCCGCCGTAAGGTGCGACCCGATCCGCTGGATCACCGAGCCAGTGATGAAGCTCGGCGCGAACATCGACACGATGTGCCACTGGATCGCGAGCGCCGCGTCCGTGGTCGAATGGCCGCACACCGTGACCATGGCGAGCGGCGCCGCCACCATCACCATCACCATCAGCCCGAAGCTCGCCGTGCCGCCGATCACCGGCACCAGCACCTCGAACGTCGACAGCAATTCCTTGAAGCTCCGGCCGGCTCGTCCCCCTTCGACCCGGCGGGCAAGCGGCGCCAGTTGCGTCCGCATCAGCACCCCGACGGCGAGGAGCGCCATCCCCGCCATGGCAATATAGGTGCCCACGAAGCTGATCCCCGGCACCAGGTCCTTGGTGAGGATCGATATCCACGGCCCCACGAAGCCGGAGATGACGCCGCCCGCCATCACCCACGAGATCGCGCGTGACTTGAGCTGGGCCGGAACGCTGTCGGCCGCCGCGAACCGATACTGGTTGGCGAACGCCGAAGTCGCCCCGAGCAGTCCCAGCGCCACGCAGAAGAGCCAGAACCCGTGCGACCATGCCGCCCAGGCCGCCAGCAGCGAGCCCGGCACCGCGAGGGCCGCGCCGAGGATGAAGCCCCGTCGCCGCCCCAGCCGGTAAAGGAGGTACACCGCGGGCCCGGTCGCCAGCGCCGTGCCAATGGTCATGAACGTCACCGGCACGGTCGAGAAGCTCTTGTCCTCGACCATCGCTACCGCGGTAAGCGAGGCTACCGCACCAAGCACGGCCTGATTCGAGCCCACCACCGCCTGCGCGAGGGCCAATAGTCCGATATTGCGGAGCGGCGACCCGGCGGTATCGACGGCGGCGCTCTCACTCATCGACTACCTCGCAGGCCGCGTCTGTTCGTTGTCGCGTCCGACGGCCTTCGCGATCTGGTCGAGAACGCCGTTGACCATCTTGGGCGCGTCGTCCTCGTAGA
>JAEYTN010000052.1 GCA_023433985.1 Pseudomonadota bacterium
GCCTCAACACTTACGAGCATCAGCGGCCCAAGGTGCTGGCGATGGAAGGGCATTACGAGAGCCATGCCGAGGGCGCACCGCTCTACCTGTTCGGCATTCCGAACGACGCGGAGCAGCGGCTCGATTATGGGATCGGAATCCCCAAGCTTGGCAGCCTGATCCTCGAACATACCCTCGATGCGCCGATGGCGGGTCTCGACACCGTACCCGACGACGAGCAGCCGCCAGTCGCGATCGTGTTCTGGTCGTTCCGCGCCATGGTCGGGCTCGGCTTCCTGATGCTCGGCCTCGGCGTGCTTAGCCTGTGGGCTCGCTGGCGGGGCAACCTCTACGACTGGCGGCTGCTGCACCGCTTCGCGCTGGTCATGGCGCCATCCGGGTTCGTCGCGGTGATCGCCGGGTGGGTGACGACCGAAGTGGGCCGCCAGCCGTGGACAATCTACGGCCTCCTGCGAACCGCCGACGCCGTCGCGCCGATCAGCGCGCCGGCCGTGGCCGCCTCGCTGCTCGCCTTCGTGGTGGTCTACTTCGCGGTGTTCGGCGCGGGCACGTGGTATATCCTCAAGCTGATGGGCAGGCCGCCGCACCCGCGCGAGAGCGGGGTCAAGGCGAGCGAGCGCGGGCCGATCCGCACGGCCGGCACCGTGCCCGGACCGGCGCAGAACCCGGGCGGCGCCGATCCGCTGCCCGACGGGCCGGAGGACGCCTGATGGACCTGACCGTCAACTGGGCCTTCATCATCGCCTTCGCGGTCTTCGCCTATGTCGTGATGGACGGGTTCGACCTCGGCATCGGCATCCTCTTTCCCACGGTCACGGTCGGCCACGGGCGCAACCGGGCGATGAACTCGATCGCGCCGGTTTGGGACGGCAACGAAACCTGGCTCGTGCTCGGCGGCGGCGGACTGCTGGCGGCGTTTCCGCTCGCCTACGCTGTGATCCTGCCTGCAACCTATCCGCTGATCATTGCGATGCTGCTCGGCCTGGTGTTTCGCGGTGTAGCGTTCGAGTTTCGCTGGCGCGATGAGGCGCACCGGCCACTGTGGGACAGCGCCTTTTTCGGCGGCTCGCTCGTCGCTGCAATGGCGCAAGGGATGATCCTCGGCGCGCTGCTGCAGGGGATAGAGGTTTCGGACCGCGCCTATGCCGGCAGCTGGTGGGACTGGCTGACGCCCTACACGCTGCTGACCGGGCTCGGCACGGTGGCCGGCTACGCACTGCTCGGCGCATGCTGGATGATCTGGAAACTCGAAGGGGACGTACAGATCCACGCCTACCGCCTCGCCATCCGCGCCGCGATCGCCACGCTGGTGCTAATGGCGGCGGTCAGCGCGTATAACCTCGTGCTGCTGGAAGAATACCGCCAACGCTGGCTGGAGATGCCCAACATCCTGTTCGCTAGTCAGGTGCCGCTGCTGACCGCGATCGTAGCCTTTGGGTTGTTCTGGGCCCTGCGCCGGCGCAAGGAGCTGGCTCCCTTCCTGCTCGCTCTCGGCCTGTTCCTGCTCGGCATGGCGGGCCTCGGCGTCACCATGTGGCCGAATGTGGTGCCGCCCGGCATCAGCATATGGGACGCTGCAGCTCCCGAAAGCAGCCAGGTTTTCATGCTGATCGGCGTGGCGATCACCCTGCCGCTTATCCTCGCCTATACTGGCTGGGCCTACTGGGTCTTTCGCGGCAAGGTGGGGGGCGAGGGATATCACTAGGTGGAGGCCGACGCTGACCGCTCTCCGCTGTGGAAGCGGCTCGCCTGGATGGCCGGTATATGGACGGCGAGCATATTGGCCCTGGGCGTCGTGGCCTGGGTATTGAGACTCTGTATCGGGTAAATACAGGAGGCTTGATCAGCAGAGTAGCACCCGGGGGTGGGAGTACTGCCTTCTCACGGTCAATGCCCAAGGTTAGCTTTCGGTCTTTGTGGTATACGGCCCGGCAGTGAACCTTTGGCCCCTTGATCCCCGCACGTCGCCTCAATGGGGGGTCATTCGCCAGCGGTGAAATGGCCCCGCTTGGCTCGTGCTTCCCTTACTTAGACAAGCATCTCCCGCGCAGGGCCCTGGCCGAGGAACGCCGAGGGGCTCGCGCTCGCGCCATAGGCTCCCGCGCAGAACACGGCGACGAGATCGCCTTCCTCGGCACGCGGCAATTGGGCCTGGTCGGCGAGGCGGTCGAGCGGGGTGCAGAGACAGCCGACGATCGAGGCTTCCTCCGTCGGCGCGGAGCCGAATTTCGTGGCGATCGCGGCGGGATAGTTGCGCCGCACCACGGTGCCGAAGTTGCCCGAGGCGGCAAGCTGGTGGTGCAGCCCGCCGTCGGTCACGAGGAACACGTGGCCGTGGCTTTCCTTGCGGTCGACGATGCGCGTCAGATAGACCCCCGCCTCGCCGACGAGGTAGCGGCCCAGCTCGATCGCGAACTCGGTCGCGGCGAGCTCGCCGGGAAGGCTTGCGAACCGCTGCGCGAGCGCGTCGCCGATGACCGACACGTCGAGCGGCTGGTCGCCGTGGAAATAGGGGATGCCGAAACCGCCGCCCATGTTGAGGTGTGGCAGCGGCGCGCCGATTTCGGCGGTCAGCCGCGCGGCGAGGTCGAGCACGTTGCCCTGCGTCTCGATGATCGCGTCCGCGTCGAGCGCCTGGCTGCCGGCAAAGATGTGCAGCCCGCGCCACTCCGCTCCGGCAGCGATCACATCGCGGGCCACCTCGGCCACCCGCGCCTGATCGACCCCGAACGGCTTGGCCCCGCCGCCCATCTTCATCCCCGAGCCGCGCAGCTCGAAGTCCGGGTTGACGCGAATGGCGAGGCGCGGAGCG
>JAEYTN010000140.1 GCA_023433985.1 Pseudomonadota bacterium
AGGTCCCACAGCATGTAGAGGATGTATTCGGTGACCTGCTCGCCCCAGGGCGTCTGCTTGTAGGGGAGGATAAAGAGGAGGTCGATGTCGCTGCCCGGCGCCAGCGTGCCGCGGCCATAGCCGCCGACGGCGGCGATGGAGATCATCTCGGCGCCCGATGGGTTGTCGACGGGATAGACGTCGCGGGTGGCGAAGAGGTGGATAGCGCGGATGATCTCGTCCTGCGCCGCCGACAGGTTCATGGCACAGCGAGTACCCTTGCCGTTGGCGCGAAGCTCGGCCTCGGCGCTCTTGCGGGCTGCCGCCAAGACGCCCTTGAGGTGGGCAAGAACCTTGCTGCGCATTTCCGCCGACTTGGGGGAGTCGCTGCTCACCAGCGCCCTGATGTCGGCGAGGATGGTTTCGGCCGTCACCAGATGGAAACGCGGGCGTTCAAGTTCGGCGAGCTGCATCGCGGATTTTCTTAAGCTCGTAGATGAAGTCGATCGCCTGCCGAGGAGTCAGATCGTCGGGGCGGACCTGGTCGATCCTGTCATATAGGGGATTAACCGCCGCTTTCGGAGGGGGCGGCTGATGCGCAAAGAGCGGAAGATCGTCTAGCACGGCCCCCTTGCCGCCGGAAGAGCGCTGTTCGAGCACGTCCAGCACGCGGCGGGCGCGGGCGAGGACGGACTCGGGGAGCCCCGCGAGCTTCGCCACCTGGATGCCGTAGGAGCGGTCGGCGGCGCCGTCGGCCACCTCGTGCAGGAAGACCACGTCGCCCTCCCACTCGCGCACCTTCATGGTGTGGTTGGAGACCCGCGCCAGGGTTTTCGAGAGCGCGGTCATCTCGTGGAAATGGGTGGCGAAAAGGCCGCGGCAACCGGTCTGGTCGTGCAGCGCTTCGACCGAGGCCCAGGCGATGCTCAGGCCATCGAAGGTGGCGGTGCCACGCCCGATCTCGTCCAATATAACGAGTGATCTTGCTGTCGCGCGGTTGAGGATGGCGGCGGTTTCGACCATCTCGACCATGAAGGTGGAGCGGCCGCCGCCGATATCGTCGGAGGCGCCAACGCGGGAAAAGACGCGGTCGACGACGCCGATATGGGCGGACGTGGCGGGCACGTAGCTGCCCATCTGCGCCAGCACGGTGATCAGTGCGTTCTGGCGCAGGAAGGTGGACTTGCCGCCCATATTGGGGCCGGTGACGAGCCAGAGCGCGCCGCCCGAAAGGTCGCAGTCGTTTTCGACGAAGACCTGGTTCTGGGCGCGCACATTGGATTCGACGACGGGATGGCGGCCGCCTTCGATGCGGAAGGCCATGCCGGTGTCGACGAGGGGACGGCAGAAGTTACGGGTGGTGGCGAGCTGGGCGAGTGCCGCGGCCACGTCCAGCGCCGCCAGCGCATCGGCGATGGCGCGGAGGCGGTCGGTTTCGGCCAGCACGGCGGCCTGGAGGCGGGTGAAGATCGCGGCCTCGATGGCGAGCGAGGCTTCGTGCGCCTTGGCGATGCGGCCCTCGAGTTCGGCGAGTTCCACCGTGGTGAAACGCATGGCGTTGGCCATGGTCTGGCGGTGGATGAAGGTATCGCGGTGCGGCGCTTCGAGAAGCTTGCCGCCATGGGCGGCCGGGACCTCGACGAAATAGCCGAGCACACCGTTGTGGCGGATCTTCAGCGACCTGACGTCGGTCTCGTCGATCAGCCGGGCCTGGAGGGCGGCGACGACGGCGCGGGTTTCCGACGCGAGCAGGCGCTCGGCGTCGAGGGTGGCGTCGTAACCCCTGGCCACGAAGCCGCCATCGCGGGCGAGCAGCGGCGGCTCTTCGTCGATCGCCGCGAGAAGTTCGGAGGCGAGGGTGGCGGGGGCATCCTCGAGGGTCGCGGTGATGGCCGCGAGCTCGGCGGGAGCATCGGCGAGGGTGACGAGGCGCTGGGCCAGCGCCATGGCACCGCCGACGGCCACCGCGACCGCGCGCAGGTCGCGCGGGCCGCCGCGATCGAGGGCAAGGCGGGTCAGCGCGCGGGTGAGGTCGGGCACCGCCTTGAGGTCGGCGCGGAGGCGCTGGGTGAGGAGCCCGTCATGCACCAGCGCCTCGACGGCATCGAGGCGGGCGTTGATGGCGGCGGCATCGGCTATCGGGGCGGCGAGGCGGCGGGCGAGCAGGCGCGAGCCGGGCGGAGTGACGCAGAGATCGATCTCGGAGCGGAGCGAGCCCTTTTCCTGCCCACGCTGGGTGACCAGCAGCTCGAGCGAGGCGCGGGTCGCGGCATCGATCGCCATGTGGGCGGCGACGCGCTCCTCGGCCGGCAGGCGGAGGGCGACCGGCACGCCTTTCTGGCTTTCGCGCACATAGTCGCAGAGCGCGCCCAAAGCGGCGCGGCCGGCGCGGGAGAAGGCGGTGGGGTCGACCGTGCCGCCGGGGAAGGCGGCAGCGATGCGCCTGGCGCCGAGTTCGCTGTCGAAGCTTTCGCCCGGCAGGAGGACGAGCGCGGATTCGGGCAGTTGCACCCGGGCGGCGTGGAGGGCATCGCGCGTGGCATCGGTGAGCAGCAGCTCGACCGGATCGATGCGGGCCAGTTCGTCGGCGAGGGCGGTCGCCGCGATGTCGATGACGGCGGTGTCGCCGGTGGAAACATCGGCCCAGCTCAGGGCGAAGTCGGTTTCGCCGTGGCGGACCATGCTGAGCGCCGCGAGGTAGTTGGAGCCGCGGGTGGGGAGAAGGTCGTCTTCGGTGAGGGTGCCGCGGGTGACGAGGCGGACGACGTCGCGCTTTACCGGCGACTTGGAGCCGCGCTTCTTCGCTTCGGCGGGATCCTCGACCTGCTCGCAGATGGCGACGCGGTGGCCCTGCCCGATCAGCTTCTTGAGGTAGTCCTGCGCGGCGTGGATGGGCACGCCGCACATCGGGATGTCCTGCCCCTGGTGCTTGCCGCGCTTGGTGAGGACGATGCCGAGCGCCTGGGACGCGATCTCGGCGTCCTCGAAAAACATCTCGTAGAAGTCGCCCATCCGGTAGAAGAGCAGATAGCCCGGATTGACCGACTTGATCTCGAGATATTGCCCCATCATCGGCGTGATGGCCGAGGCGTCGGCGACGCCCGGGGCAGAATAGGTCGCTTGGTCCATCAGCTCGACGGAGAGAGTTCGGGAAACGGCGACGTTAGGGCGTTTGGGCACCCTTGCCAACTGGCTCGCAGCCTCAGTCAACAGGGCGAGCGCGGCAGCTTGGGGGCGGACGCCCCCTCCGCCACGCATCTGCAATGCGCGGTCCCCTCCCCCGCTTCGCGGTGGAGGAGCACTGCAACGTCAGTGTCTCGTCGTTGTTGAGACGCCGCGGCCCGGCTGATCCTCCACCGCCAAGCGGGGGAGGGGAACCGAGCGAAGCTTGGTGGAGGGGGCGTCCCTCCAACCCAGCAGGATTATGCCGTCCAGCCGCCGTCGATGATGTGGCACTGGCCGGTGGTGTAGGTGGCCTGCGCGAGGTAGACGGCGAGGTCGGCGACCTCCTCG
>JAEYTN010000179.1 GCA_023433985.1 Pseudomonadota bacterium
GTCGTGCCATGCGAAAGGCGTGGCCGCGAGTGTTCGACGACCTGCTGGAGTTCCTCTGCCGGCAGCGGCGACTAACTGGAAAGGCTCGAAAACAGTCGGACGACGCTAAGCGGTTGACGCCTGAAGAACTGATCGCATGGCGAGACGAGAAGCTGAAGACGCTGGCAGCCAAGACCGTAAAGGACGTCTGGCTCGCTTCGGTAAAGGCGGTGCTGCAGCGGGCCGTCGATGATCGGAAGCTCAAGGAGAACCCGGCCTCAGCCCTGAAACTTCGCGCCGAAGCACCCGCACTGAACCGTCCAAAGGGGTATGTGGACAGCGAGGCACTGAGGGTCCTCGAAGCATGCAGCAACTACGCGCCGGTCCATAGCGACAATCCGCGGACGATGGAGTCGGAGCATATCACCGCCGCAAAACGCTGGGGCCCGTGGCTATGCGCTTTCACCGGCGCGCGCGTCTCGGAGATTATGCAGCTTCGAAAAGGTGACGTACGGCGAGAGGGAGACATCGACTACATTCGCATCACGCCGGACGCGGGTACCGTGAAGGCGCGAGAGTTCCGGGACGTACCGTTGCACCCCCAGTTGATCGAACGAGGGTTTCTCGAGTTCGTCGCACGATCGCAGCACGATACCCTATTTCATCCGCCGAGTTCCGATTCAGACAAGCGACCCGCCGCGACCACCTCTGGTCGGCTCTCAACCTGGCTTAGGGAAACTGGTTTGGCCCCTACTGGAGTCGCTCCCATCACGGCTGGCATAGGTTCAAGACCCAGACGATCGACCTAGACCTAAATCCGCGTGTGGTCGATGCAATCCAAGGACACACAGGTCGCACAGCGTCGGACGGATACGGTGAGGTCAGTCTCAGGGCGAAAAAGAGCGCGATCGATCGGCTGCCGTATTACCGGATTTATTGACAATAGGGCTGTAGTGGCCAGGCCGCCAGCACGCCACCTAGGGCGGCATCGATTGCACCGGCTGCTACGACTGCGGCGTTATGGGCGACTCGCGTGAGCAAGCCTGCGATGGTGCTTGTTGTGCGTCTCATAGAATGAAGAGTCCCGGTCGCTAGAAGAAAGCCCGGATTTCCGGGCTTTCTCTCCTTTGAGCCCTACTTTCGAAATGTCCTGATTCTTAATGCGCCTGGGTTCCGACAGATAAGCGTGACCAGACCTATCCGTCAGCCCATCACCGACCGCTTCGCGCCAAAATCAGCCGCTCGCTCCTATTATGGACAGAACTCCTGTTGGCTACGCGCAGCGCTCGTACCAGCCCCTCGTGCGGTTGACGATCCACACCACCGACAGCATCACTGGGACTTCAACGAGAACCCCGACGACGGTGGCAAGAGCAGCACCCGAGTTGAAGCCGAAAAGGCTGATCGCTGCAGCCACGGCAAGCTCGAAGAAGTTGGAGGCGCCGATCAGGGCGGAGGGGCCCGCGACGCAGTGCTGCTCGCCGGAAACACGGTTGAGGAAGTAGGCCAGCCCGGAGGTGAAATAGACCTGGATCAGGATCGGCACGGCCAGCAGCAGGATGACCAGTGGCTGCGCGATGATCTGCTCGCCCTGGAAGCCGAAGAGCATGACGAGGGTCAGCAGCAGCGAGGCGATCGACACCGGCTGCAGCACGGCGAGGGCCCGGTTCATCCGGTCGGTGCCGCCATTGGCGAAAAGCCAGCGGCGGAGGAGTTGGGCCGCAATCACCGGCACGATGATATAGAGCCCGACCGAGAGCAGCAGCGTGTTCCAGGGTACGGCGATGGCGGAGAGGCCGAGCAGGAGGCCGACGATGGGAGCAAAGGCGACGATCATGATCGCGTCGTTGAGCGCCACCTGGCTGAGGGTGAAGTGCGGCTCCCCGTTGGTGAGGTTGGACCAGATGAACACCATGGCCGTGCACGGCGCCGCGGCGAGAATGATCAGCCCGGCGATGTAGCTGTCGATCTGCCCGGCCGGCAGCAGTGGCCGGAACAGCCAGCCGATGAACAGCCAGCCCAGCAACGCCATCGAGAACGGCTTGATGGCCCAGTTGATGAACAGCGTGATGCCGATGCCGCGCCAGTAGGTGGTGACCTGGCGCAGGCTCATGAAGTCGATGCGGACCAGCATCGGAACGATCATGAGCCAGATCAGCGCCGCCATGGGCAGGTTGACCTTGGCGTATTCGAGCCCGGCGAGCGCCTGGAACAGGCCGGGAAGGAAGTGGCCGGCCGCGATGCCGACCGCAATGCAGATTGCGACCCATAGGGTCAGGTAACGTTCAAAGATGGACACGGAGTCAGGCTCGCCGCTGCAGGGTGCCGGAAAGGCCGGCCGCCTCCGCGACCGTGTTGAAGATGGTGCCGTACTTGCGGACATTGGTGTGCAGCAACTCGAGCCGCTGATCACTCTCATCGCTGTCGACGATGATCTCGTAGGCGACCGAGATGATCTTCGGCGGCGCATCCTGACGGACCGCCTTGAGCCGGACTTCGACGCCACGCAGGTCGAACTTCAGCATCGGCGTGACCCGCTCGATGCCCTTGAGCATGCAGGCGGCGATCGAAGCGAGGAACAGCTCGGCCGGGTTGAAGGCATCGTCGCGACCATTGAGGTCGGTATCAATCACCAGCTCGGCCTGCTTGGTGGTGGCAAGGCTGCCGTGTGCATCGACCCGCCGGGCGTGAACTTCGTATTCGAGCATCAGGCGGCGCCCTTGCTTGCGTTGGTGCCCCCATCCATGGCCCCGATGCCGCGTAGCTTCGAGCCGAGGGCCATGTTGTCGATGCTCTCGAGCGGCAGGCTGATGAAGGCGGCGATGCGGTTGCGCATGAAGCGCAGGGCGTCCTCGAAGGCCGCCCGCTGCTTGAACTCGGGGCCTTCGACGGCGGCCGGGTCTTCGATGCCCCAGTGCGCGGTCATCGGCTGGCCGGGCCAGATCGGGCAGGCCTCGCCGGCGGCGTTGTCGCAGACGGTGAAGACGAAATCCATCTTCGGCGCAGCGGGGCCGGCGAACTCTTCCCACGATTTCGAGCGCAGGCCGTCGACGGGGATGCCGGCGTCCGCGAGCACTTTAAGGCTCATCGGATGGACTTGTCCCTTGGGCGTGCTGCCGGCCGAAAAGGCGCGGAAGCGGGCGCCGCCGACATGGTTCAGCAACGCTTCCCCGAGGATCGACCGGGCTGAGTTGCCTGTGCAGAGGAAGAGGACGTT
>JAEYTN010000218.1 GCA_023433985.1 Pseudomonadota bacterium
CGGACAATGATCAGTGGCTCCTGGTCGGCTTCCACCCGATCAAGTTCGGCGGCGAGGTTCTTGCGGAGGTCGGTAGCTGTGGTTGCGCGCATGATTTTCATATACGTGATCACGTACTGAAATTCAACTTACTCCGCCTTCCACCCGTCCTTGTCCTTGCTGATCCGCGTCGGGGTCGGCGCGTCGGGATTTTCGGTCACCCAGGCGACCAGGGGGGAGGTAGGGACGGTGCCCTTGCGCAGCAGCGTCACCAGGTGGTCCAGCGTCGCGCGCTTGGTCACGCTCAGCCCGCCATCCGCGCTTTCGATGTCGCCGGCGAGATCGGGCGGGGTGGCGGCCTTGGCCTTTTCGAGCGCCACCTCGGCGTCGTCGGCCAGCATCATGCGGATGACCACGATCTGCCCCTTCACCCAGGCCGTGCCGTAGAGCGCGCCGGCCTCGTTGCCCGAAACCGAGAGCAGGTAGCCGTTCTTGCCGAGCGGCACGAAGCGCAGGCTCATCGAGTTGTCGGCCGCCACATAGGCCTTGCCCGAGAGCGCGAAGCTCATCGGCGCCTCCTTGGTACGGGAGTAGGCGTCGCCTTCGCCCTGCTTGTAGCCGTAGACCACGAACTTCGCCGGCAGCGGCGTCGCACCCTCGTCAGCCCCCACCAGTTGAGTCGGCGATGACACCGTGCAGGCGGCAAGCAGGGTCAGGGCTGCGGCAGCGATCACGTACAGCAATGGACGAAGCATGCTAGGCGCCCTGGGCTAATCGGTCGTCGGCGAGCTTCCGGATTTCCCTGAGCTCGGCAATGGTGGTCTGCAGGTCGCCCAGCTGCCGTTCGAGCAGCTTCAGCCGCTCGTCGACCTTCTGGACCAACAGGTTCACCTGTGCCGTCTGCGAATGGGCGTCGTAGAGGCTGAGGTAATCCGAGATGTCCCGCAGGGAGAACCCTAGCCGCTTGCCACGTAATATGAGGATCAACCTTGCGCGATCACGCCGGCGGAACACGCGCGTGCCGCCGACCCGCTCGGGGTTGAGCAGGCCCTTGCTCTCGTAGAAGCGTATCGCCCGCGTCGAGATGCCGAACTCGCCGGCAAGGTCGGCGATGGCGAACAGGTCGCGGCTTTCCTGCTCAGGCCGGTTCATTGGTCTTTTGCCGCGACTTGTAGTCTTCGCGCAGCTCCTTCTTGCTCAGCTTGCCGATGAGTGTCTTGGGCAACTCGTCCTTGAAGATGATCTCCTTGGGCATTTCGATCTTGTTGAGCCTGTCGTTGAGAAAGTCCTTGATCTCGCTCTCGGTGGCGCTCTGGCCCTGCTTCAGCTTCACATAGGCGACCGGTGCCTCGCCGCGATACTCGTCGGGCACGCCGATCACGTTGGTCTCCTCCACCGCGGGGTGGTGCATCAGCGCCTCCTCGATGATGCGCGGATAGACGTTGAAGCCCGAGCAGATGATGAGGTCCTTGATGCGGTCGACCAGGAACACGTAGCCGTCCTCGTCGAGGTAGCCGACGTCGCCGGTCCTGAGCCAGCCGTCCATGAAGGCTTTCTCGGTCGATTCCGGATCGTTGTAATAGCCCAGCATGACCTGCGGGCCCTTGACCTGCAGCTCGCCGCGCTCACCGAGCGGGACCACCTGGCCGGTATCCACGTCGACGAAGCGGATGTCGGTGCCGGGGATCGGCTGGCCGATCGACAGCGGCTTGGATGGCACGCGCAACGCTGCGCAGCACACCACCGGCGAAGCCTCGGTGAGCCCGTAGCCCTCGGCGAGCAGTGCCTTGCCCACCTTGGCCCAGTTGGCTCGCACTTCGTCGGCCAGCGGGGCGCCCCCCGACACCACGACTTCCAATGATTGCAGGTGGGGCGCCGCCTTGTCGCCCTGCTTGGCGAGCGCCTGGATCAGGGTAGGAACCGCCAGCAGAACGTTGGCGCCGGTGCGGGTCAGCGTGTCGAGCATGGCGCGCAGCTCGAAGCGCGGCAGCATGATCACCTGCACGCCGCCGGCGAGCGGCAGGTTCATGCAGGCGGTCATCGCGAAGATGTGGAAGAAGGGCAGCACGGCGACCACACGGGTGGGCGGGTAGAACAGGCCGCAGCCCCAGTGGTCGATCTGGCTCACCTGCGCGGCGATATTGGCATGGCTCAGCATCGCGCCCTTGGGAATGCCGGTGGTGCCGCCGGTATATTGCTGCACCGCGACGTCGGTCTTGGCGTCGATCGCCACCGGGTCGGCTTCCAGCTTGCGCGCGACCAGGTCCTCGAACCACACGGTGCGGTCGGCGATCGGGCTTGCCGAGACCTTGGCGAGGTCGCCCGACTTGGCGATCTTGTAGAGCAGCTTCTTGGGGCCCGGCAGGGCCTCGGGGAAATTGCAGACGATGAGGCGCTTCACATGCCCCTCGGCCACGAGCCGCTCGGCCTTGTCGAAGATCTGCTTGAGGTCGAGCGTGATCATCAGCTCGGCGCCGGAGTTGCCGACGATGTGGGTCAGTTCGCCGACCGTGTAGAGCGGGTTGCAGTTCACCACCGTGCCGCCGATCTTCAGGATGGCGTAGTAGGCCACCACGAAGAAGGGCGTATTCGGGAGTAGCAGCGCGACGCGCGTACCCTTCTTGACCCCAAGCTCCTTCTGCAGTGCGCCGGCGAAGGCGTTGATCTGCCGCGCCAGCTCCTTGAACCTGGTCTTCTTGCCCAGGAAGTCGAGGGCGTCGGCGTCGGGATTCCTGGTGCAGGCCTGGAGCACCCGCTCGTGCATGGGAGTGATGTCGATGGGAACATCCCATTCGATGCCCGGGGGGTAATGCTTCACCCACGGGCGAGCATGGTCGGCAGCAACGGTGGCCATGTTTCCTCCTCCGGGATGGCAGGCCATCCCTCCTCACCTGAACTGTGCCATCGGTTGACGTTAGCGTCAAACACGCGACGCTGCGACGTGAACCGGCGGGCGTGCAGGAACCGGTGCGGCTCGGGAAGAGTTGCAAGGATGGTCGTATACGGCGTCTAATTGACGTTAACGTCAACCAACTCTATCTTAGTACTGGGACGCTAGACTGGATGCACGCCCGGGAGTGGCAGAAGCTATCCGCGCGTGCGGGCGGGGCCCGCCGGTCGAATACGGTGGTTGAGGAGGATCGAGCATGTTCCCCATCCTGGTGATCGTCGGGCTCGTCGGCTTTGCGACACTCGCCATGCGCCGCGCCCCGGTGTGGCAATGGGCAGCGCTGTGGGTGGCGCTGGCGCTCCTCAACCTCGTCATCCTCGATCCCTTCGCGCTGGTGGTCGCCGACCCGTTCAGGTGGCTGCTGGTCGTCCCGGGACTGATCCTCGCGCTGTTCGCGTTGAAGCCCTTCCGCAAGGCGGTGCTCACCGGTCCCGCCTACGCCATGGTGAAGCGCATCCTGCCGCGCGTCAGCCGCACCGAGCAGGAAGCGCTCGACGCCGGCACTGTCGGCTGGGACGCCGAGCTGTTCGGCGGAAAGCCCGACTGGACCAAGCTGCTCGGCGTGCGCAAGCCGACGCTGTCGA
>JAEYTN010000569.1 GCA_023433985.1 Pseudomonadota bacterium
GGGCTTGCCTGGGTGCGGTGGGGATCGTGTTGCGCCATCACGGCCGGCTGATCGGCCAGCCCGCGGCCGTGGGCGCTGCCTAGGCGGCAGATATCTCGCGGAAGTTCTCGACCAGCGCGGCAGCGAAGGCGGGATCGTTGATGTGGTGGCCGAGCTCGACGAGCCGGCGGTTGGGGGCTGGCTGCCAGTTCGCGCGGATGGCCGTGACGAGGGCGTCGGTCGCGGCCGGATCGCCGAATGGCTGGCCGGGCTTGTCGAGGGCGGAGACGCCGCCAAGAGGCAGGAGGAAGCGCACCGGCCCGGGCATGCGGTTGAGGCGCGAGACGATGAACTCGCCGATGCTGCGGTTTTCGTCGGGCGTGGTGCGCATCAGGGTGACCTGGGCGTTGTGGACGTGGAAGTGCCGCTCCGCGAAGCGCGACGGGACGGTGTCGCGGGCACCGAAATTGACCATGTCGACGGCGCCGACCGAACCGACATAGGGCAGGCCGGTGCGGATGACGGCGCCGAAGCGATCCTCCGTGCACGGGAAGATGCCGCCGACAAGGAGATCCGCCACTTCGGTGGTGGTGACGTCGATCAGGCCGGCGAGCAGCCCGGAGTCGGCGAGTTTCTCCATGGACTGACCGCCGGTACCGGTGGCGTGGAAGGTGTAGACCTCATGGCTCGCGTCCATCGCCTCGCGCACGGTGGTGACGCATTGGGTGGTGACGCCGAACATGGTCATGCCGAGGCCGGGCTTGTCGGAGGTGGAGGCGGGGACGGCGCCGAGCGCCATGCCGGCGGCAGCGTTGGCCGCATTGCCGATGACGCGCCGGGAGATGGCGTTGAGGCCGGCGACGTCGACGACCGAGTACATCATGGCGATGTCGTTGGGGCCGACATAGGGCGCGACGTTGGCCGAGGCGACGGTCGAGACCATCAGCTTCGGCGTGCCGATGGGCAGGGCGCGCATGGCCTCGGTGACGATGGCAGTGTTGCCGGAGCCGCCGAGGCCGAGGACGGCCCCGATGTCGGGGCGGGAGGCGAGCCAGGCGGACAGGGCCTTCGCCATGGCGGAGACGGCCTGGCCGCGATCGGCGAGTCCGAGGACGGCGGCGGGGCCACCGGGGTGATGGGCGGCGATCTCGGCAGAGGTGACGTCGGCGCCCTCGCCTGCGGACTGCGTGCCGACATCGACGAGG
This sequence comes from Pseudomonadota bacterium, assembly GCA_023433985.1. Taxonomy (GTDB): domain Bacteria; phylum Pseudomonadota; class Alphaproteobacteria; order Rhizobiales; family Devosiaceae; genus Devosia_A. The sequence continues at coordinate 1,185 of JAEYTN010000569.1, forward strand.
ATTGCTTCGGCGCCGGCGGCACGGACGCGTTCGGCGGCGTAGCGAAGTTCGGCGCCCTTGGTGTCAAGGGTGCCGATCACGTAGACGATTGCCATGTTCCCCTCCGGCCGGCCCTCCCGGCCGGTCTCTGGGGAGGATGGAGGAGGATTGGGGAGGAGCGCAACGGGGTTTACCTGCCCTCGTGGCCCCCTCCACCAGCTTCGCTGGTCCCCCCTCCCCCGCCACGCGGGGGAGGATATGTGCGGTTGACCGCGTCAGATCACTTCCAGGTAGTCGCGATCCCTGAGTTCGGGGAACGGCGCCGTGGGGAGGGTCTGGTACCAGAAGGCGACGGAGGCGATGTCGTCCTGGAGGGGGAGGTACCGCCGGTCGGTCTTTTCCGTACGCCAGCCGAGCGCCTGGATGGTGACGCGGAGGTCCTGCTCGAAGCGGATCGGGTCGGTCAGGTGCCAGCGATACATGCCGAAGCGCTGCTGGGACCGGTAGGTGCCATCGGGGCGAAGGACCTGCGGCAGGCCGGCATAGGGGGTGGTGAATTCGCGGTAGCGGCTCTCCATGGTGTCGTCGACAACGCCGCCATCGAAATTATAGGCGCCGCAGAAATAGTCCTCGGTGCCGGTGCCGCAGATGGTGGGAAACTCGCCGTCGCCATCCATGAAGAACTTGATCTCGCCCTCGCCCCACCAGTTGGCGTTGTTGACGCCCCAGCCCATGACGGTGCCGACGTAGTGGCCGCGGCCCTTCACGCCATCGAGGATGGTGTAATCGTCCTTGAAGGGCAGCGGGTTGGTGCGGCGGAACTGCGCGTGGAAATAGGCGGCGTCCTCGGGGACGTCGGTGAGGGTGTAGTTGATCTGGTAGTACATGATGCCCCAGTTCTCAGGATCACGGTTCTCGATCTCGATGCGGGCGGCCTTGCGGAAGGGCATCTCCCAGTAGCAGTTGAAGGCGCGGCCGGGATTGACGCAGACGGCGAGCGAGGTGACCTGGGCGAACTGGTTCCAGCCCGAGCAGAAGAAGTCGCCGACCGGTGCCTCGACCGAGGGGTGCTCCTGATCGTCCCACCAGATGCGGAGGATGAGGTCGCGCCAGCGGAGGTTGGCCGTGGTGAGCCAGATCTGCTGGATGGCGCCCGAGCCCTTGATCTCGCCGAGCACGCGCTTTTCGCCGGGCTCGATGCGGATGGAGGGGGAGACCTTGACGCCGAGCCCGGTGCCGTCCTTGCCGAGGCCGCGGGCGTGGACCTTGCCCGTACCTTCGGTGGCCATGCCGCCCTTGCCCTTCTCTCCGGTGAAGTTCTCGGGCGAGATGGAGCGGGTCCTGGCCGGGCTGAGGCGGTAGAGGTTCGACAGGTTGACGCCGAGGCCGTTGAATTCTGCCATTTTTCTTTCCGTTGGAGTTGGGTCAGCCCTTGAGGCCGGAGGTCTTGATGGAGTCCATGATCTGCCGCTGGAAGATCAGGAACAGCACCAGCATGGGGAGGGCCACGATGGTGGACGCGGCCATGGTGTAGTTCCACGAGGCCGAATACTGGTTCTTGAAGTTCGCGATCGCCACCTGCACCAGCCACAGGCCCTGGTCGCTCGCCACGGTCAGCGGCCAGAGGAAGCCGTTCCAGTTGGCGAGGAAGAAGAGGATGGCGAGGGCGGCGATGATCGGCCGGCTCATCGGCAGGATGACGCTCCAGTAGATGCGCCAGTAGCCGGCGCCGTCGATGACCGCCGCCTCCTCCAGTTCGCGTGGCAGCGAGAGGTAGTACTGGCGGAGGAGGAAGATGCCGAAGGCGTTGAAGATCGCCGGGACGATGAGGCCAGCCCACGAGTTCAGCATGCCCATCGACCGCACGAGGATGAAGAGCGGCACGATGATGACCGGCAGCGAGACGAGGAAGGTCGAGAACATCGCGAGGAAGATGGTCTCGCGGCCGGGGAAGCGCAGGCGGGCGAGGGCGTAGCCGGCCATGGTGTGGAACAGCAGCGCCAGCACCGTCACCACCGCCGAGACGATGAAGGTGTTGAGCAGGTAGCGCCAGAACGGCACCTCGGTCAGCACGTAGACAAAGTTGTCGATGGTGGGCCTGGGCGGGATCAGGTCGGGCTTGAACACATCCGTCGGGCCCTTGAAGGCGATCGACAGCATATAGAGCAGCGGGAAGATCGCCATCAGCGCCAGCACGCAGGCGACGAGCAGCCAGACGACGCCGACGGTGTCGAGCCGCATACGGCTCGCGGGAAGGGAGGGGGCTGCCGTGTCAGTCATACTGGAACCGCCCGCCCTTGGTGATGAGGTAGAAGAACACGGTGATGACCAACAGCAGCACGACCAGCAGCGTGGCGATGGCCGAGGCATAGCCGAAGGCCGAATACTGGAAGGCCTGCTGGTAGATGTAGCTGATGAGCAACGAGGTGGAGTTGGCCGGGCCGCCCTTGGTCATCACGTAGACGAGGTCGAAGGCCTGCGCGCCGGTGACGGCGGCCACCGTCGAGACGATCAGCACGAAGAAGCTGGTGGGCCTCAGGAGCGGCAGGGTGATGAACCAGAAGCTCTGGGCCCGGCCGGCGCCGTCGATCTTCGCCGCCTCGTAGTACTCGCGCGGGATATCCTGCAGGCCGCCAAGGAAGATCAGCATGTAGAAGCCCATCAGGAACCACACCGCCGCGGCGGTGACGGTGAAGAGGGCCAGGTTGGGATTGCCGAGCAGCGACAGGCCGGGCACTCCGAACATGGAGAACGAGCGCGGGATGACGCCGAGCTTGTCGACGACCATCAGCTGGAACACCAGCGCGACAACGACGAGGCTGACCATCTGCGGCGCGAAGAACATGGCGCGCAGCACGGTGTTCACCTTGCTGGTGCGCTGCACGAGGAGCGCGAGGCCGAGGCCGGTGACGTAGAGCAGCGGCACCAGCATCACCGTAAAGCTCAGGGTGACGCGCAGGGAGGACCAGAAGAGCGGGTCGACCAGCATCTTGCTGTAGTTGCCGAGGCCGACAAAGCGGAAGCTGCCGAAGCCATCGACCTCGAACACCGAAATGCCGAGCGCCAGGATCATCGGCAGGCCGATGAACACCAGCAGACCCAGCGCATCGGGCGCGACGAACAGGTAGCCGGCGATCATCTCGCGCTGGCGGGTGGTGAGGCCGCGGTGGGCGGCGGGCTTTTGGCCCGCCACCGTTTCGCTTGTGGACAAGAGGGACATCAGAGCAGCGGGGCGCCGGTGTAGCTCGCAAGGAACGCGTCGAGCTGCTGGCTCGCGGCGGTGGCCGCGGCCTGCGGATCGGTGCCGCCCAGCATGGCCGCCTGGATCGAGTCCGAGATGATCTTGTAGACCTCGGGCGGCACGCGCGGCTCGGCGCGGGTACCGGGATGGATCTCGTTGGCGAACTTGGCGAGGTTGCCCTTGTTGAAGGCTTCCTTGCCGGCTTCGAGCGCGGAGTTGCGCGGCGGCATGTCGGACTTCGCCACGGTGCACCAATCGACGACGCGCTGCACCGAGCCCGGGTCCATCGAGGCGAGCGCCCAGGCGATGAACTTGGCCGCGGCTTCCGGGTTCTTGCCCTTGGAGTTGGCGACGAACGCCCAGCCGCCACCGACGGTGACGTACTTGCCGCCCGCCGGCACCGGCAGCTTGAAGATGCCGTAGGGGACGTCGGGCGCGTTGTTATCCATGGCCGAGATGCCCCAGATGCCGACGTTCTGGATGGCGCAGTAGCCCGAACCGAGGTTGGCGACGATATCGCCGCCGCCGCCGCCGAGCACCTGGCGCGGCGCCGCGCCGGAATTGACCGCATCCTGCCAGAGCTTCAGCGCCTGGACCGTCGCCGGCGAGTCGTAGGCCGACTTGCCGTCGGCGGTCTGGAACTCGCCGCCCCCCTGCCACATGAAGGGGTACCAGGTGAAGTTCTGGTAGTAGCCGGGGTTGGTTTCGAACAGCAGGCCGTAGCGGTCGGCGGTGGTCAGCTTCTGGCCGAGCTCGAGCAGCTGGTCCCAGGTCTGCGGCACGTCGTTCTCGTTGAGGCCGGCGTCCTCGAAGGCCTTCACCGAGTAGTAGAAGGCCATCGGCTCGACTTCCATCGGGATGCCGTAGATCTTGCCGTCGACCATGCGGTTAGCGATCACGGTCTCGGGGAAATCGGCCTGCGCGGCGGGGTCGATGTGCGGGGTGAGGTCGGCCAGCACGCCGCCATTGTAGTAGCGCAGGAAGTCGCCGGGCGAGATGATGAAGATGTCCGGCCCCTGCCCCGACGCGAACGAGGTCGCGAGCTTGGTGCCGTTCATGTACTC
>JAEYTN010000328.1 GCA_023433985.1 Pseudomonadota bacterium
CGAGGTTGAAGGCAACGACGAAGCTCCAGAAGATCGGCCGCACGCGAACGCTGAGCAGGGCCAGCATGGCAAGGATTGCCGGTGGCGAAATCGCCCCAGGCGGCCGGTACGGCGAACTCGGCTGGAAGGTTCGGGCCCACCACGCCGGGCACGATGAAGGCGAGGCCGAAGAAGCGAAAACTGTGCAGCACGGCGATGGCGCGGTGCAGCTGGACCTGATCGCGTGTCCCGAACTGCGGCAGGACGTAGGCCCGGAGGACCAGCAGCCATGGCACGTAGCCGAGGACGAGCTGAAGAGGGAAGATGGCTGACGAGGGCATGGGCGCCTCCTGCGATTGCGACAGTCTTGAAGATTTGGTACCGACGGGTACCGAGTTCAAGGAGTGAGAGTTGAGGAGCAAGGGCGAGGCTTCGCCGGCCGTGGAAGCAAGCGACGGGCAGCGGTCGCGCATTCTCGAAGCGGCGCTCGCAGCCTTCAGTGCGCATGGCTACGCGCAGGCGAGCATGCTGGAGATTGCCACTCGCGCGAAGGTCTCGAAGCGGGAACTCTACGCCCTTGTCGGCAACAAGCACGACCTGCTGGTCGCCTGCATCACCGACCGGGCGGCGCGGCTGCATTTGCCTGCGGGCCTCCCCGAGCCTGCCGACCGGCTAGGGCTCGAAGAGACGCTCCTGACATTCGGCCGGCGGCTGGTGCTCGAATTGAGCCAGCCCGCGGTGCTCGGCGTGTTCCGGCTGGCTATCGCCGAGGCGGAGCGAGCGCCGGAGATCGCACGGACGCTGGACGACGCGGCCCGCTCGGCGGTGCGGAGCGAGTTGCGAACGCTGCTTGAAAGCGCGCGCGACCTGGGCATCGTCGCCGGCGACACCGACGAAATGGTGCGCCTGTTCATGGCGCTGTTGTGGGACGACCTGCTGGTGAACCTGCTGCTGCATACAGTCGAACCGCCTGGCCCCGATGCAGCAGGCGAGCGCGCCCGCAAGGCAATGTCGGGCTTGATGCGCCTTTACGCACGTGCATGAAAGGCGCGGCCACGCGCGAACGACACAGGATCCTCAATGAGCACACCGCACTCGCCCTTTCCCTGGCCGGAAGAGCGCATCGCGCACTACACCGCCTACCGCGCCAAGGCGCCGCTTGCGATCGACGGCCGGCTGGACGACCCGAGCTGGCAGCTGGCGCCGCGCTCGCCGCGTTTCGTCGACCTCATCACCGGGGAACCGACGGTGCATGACACGCGCGCGGCGGTGCTGTGGGACGACGACTACCTCTATGTCGGCTTCTGGGTGGAGGAGCCGTTCGTCGAGGCGAAGCTCACGGAGCGCGATGCGCCGATCTACAACGAGAACGATATCGAGGTGTTCGTCGCCGGACAGGACGCCTACTACGAACTCGAACTCAATGCGCTGGGCACGGTGTACGAGGCGCTGTTCGTGTGGGCCGATGGCTACCAGCAGGCGGGCTACAGCCGGCTGCCCGAACTGTCGCGCTCGACCGACGGGGCGCGGCCGTGGAACGGCGTGGGGTTCGACAAGCACCCGCGCGGGCCACGGCTGGGGCTGTTCAAGTGGGACCTGCGGGGCCTGCGCTCCGCTACGGCGGTGGACGGCACGCTGAACGACAACTCGGACCGGGACCGCGGCTGGACAGCGGAAATCGCGCTGCCCTGGTCGAGCCTGAGCCTCTTGGCACAGGGCGACGGCCGCACCGTGCCGCCGCGAGACGGCGACACCTGGCGGATGGACTTTTCGCGCTTCAACACCTACCGCGCAGCACCGCCGGCCAAGGACTCGGGCGGCTGGGCCTGGAGCGCACACGGGGTTTGGGATTCGCACATCCCGGAGCTATTCCCCTATATCCATTTTTCGACGAAGGACGTCGGCGAGGCGGACTGAGGTAGTTCAGCAGCGCCCCTCCTCGGTCCGCAGGGCCTCGAACACGGGCAATCCCGCCCCGGTCTTCCCGCGCATGCACGATCGCACGCGCGGGTAGCAGCAAGCGGGAGCGCCGCTGAAGCACCGAGGTACCGAATGCCCGTCGTCGCCACCACGGCCCTGATCTATGCCGGTGCTGCCCGGGCTGAAATCGCAGGGTGCTTTGCATTCTGGGCCTGGCTGCGCCAAGGACACAGCCCGCTCTGGCTCGCCGCAGGAATCCCGTTGCTGATCGCCTTCGCCTGGCTGCTGACGCTGGCTCCCGCCGAGCACGCGGGGCGCGCCTATGCAGCCTATGGCGGCATCTACATCGTGGCGTCGCTGCTTTGGCTGTGGCTCGCCGAAGGCACCGTGCCCGACCGCTGGGACCTGCTGGGCGGCGGGCTCGCGCTGGTCGCGGCGGCAACGATCCTGTTCGCGCCGCGCGGTTGAGACCGACACGCCCGTACACAAGGCCTCAAGGGTAATGCAGCGAGGGCTTTTCGTCGCTGCGCATCGGGCGAGCGTCGCAATGCCTGCCGTGGCCGAGAATCGGCTAGCCTCATTCGATGTCCGATCACCTGAGGCTAGCCGGCAGGCCGTTCGAGGAGCAGCGCAATGCGCTGGTCGCGATGATTCGCGAGGAGCCGGTGCTGATGGAAGTACTGACCGGCATCGGCGACCTGCCCGACGGGCTGCTGGTGGCCGGGGCGCTCTACAACCTCGCCTGGAACCGGCTGACCGGGCGGCCGGGGCTGGCCGACGTCGCGGATATCGACGTGTTCTACTTCGACGATTCCGATCTGGCCTACGAGGCCGAGGACGCCGTGATCCGCCGGCTGGCGGGGCGCTTCGACCACCTGCCGCTGCCGGTGCAGGTGCGCAACCAGGCGCGGGTGCACTTGTGGTTCGAGCAGAAGTTCGGCGGGCCCTTCACGCCGCTCCACTCGGCGGGCGAGATGCTGGAACGCTATGCCTCAAAGACGCACGCCGTGGGCGCGCGGCTTTCCGATGGCGAAATCGAACTGCTGGCGCCGTTCGGCCTCGACGACGTGTTCTCGTTCCGCATCGTGCCCAACCACGTGCTTGAAAACCGCGCCACCCATGAGGCGAAGGGCGCGCGGGCGGCGCGAACCTGGCCGGTAACGGTCGTGCCCTGGTGAACGGCACGGCTGAGCGGGTTCAGGCCGGAGTAACGGCGGCCTCGCCGTTCTCCCCAAATCAGCGTCGGGGAGCCTTGGCCTGGGGTCAGCCGAAGACGCTGGCGCCCCGATCCGCCGTGCCGACCAACGCGCGGAAGCCGGCGAAGAGCTCGCGGCCCATGCCGTAGTGCTGGGGACGCAGGTCCTCGGTGGCGGGGGTGCGCGAGAAGAACTCCTTCTCGTCGCCGAGGAACATAAGCGTGCCCTCGTTGGCGTCGAGGCGGATCAGGTCGCCGTCGCGGATCTTGGCGATGGCGCCGCCATCGGAGGCCTCGGGAGTCATGTGGATGGCGGCCGGCACCTTGCCCGAGGCGCCGGACATGCGGCCGTCGGTGAGGAGCGCAACCTTGTGGCCGCGATCCTGCAGGATGCCGAGCTGCGGCGTTAGCTTGTGCAACTCTGGCATGCCCACCGATTTCGGGCCCTGGAAGCGGACGACGACGACCACGTCGCCGGTCAGCTCGCCATTCTTGAAGGCCGCCTGCATGCCTTCCTGCGAGTGGAAGACGCGGGCCTTCGCCTCGACGACGCGGTTTTCGGGCTTGACGGCCGAGACCTTGATGACGGACTTGCCGAGGTTGCCCGAGAGCAGCTTCAGGCCGCCATTCTGCGAGAAGGCGGACTTCACAGGCGCCAGCACCTTGGGGTCGCCCGACAGCGCGGGCGAGGGCTCGAAGCTGAGCTTGTCGTCAGCGAACTTTGCCTCGACGGTGTAGCCCGAGAGACCCGCGCCCCAGACGGTCTTGACGTCCTCGTGCAGGTAACCCGCCTCGAGCAGCTCGCGGATGAGGAAGCCCATGCCGCCGGCCGCGTGGAAGTGGTTCACGTCGGCGATGCCGTTGGGATAGACGCGGGCGAGCAGCGGCACGGCGCCCGACAGCTCCGACATATCCTCCCACGTCACCTGCAGCCCTGCCGCGTTGGCGATGGCGACGAGGTGCATGGTGTGGTTGGTCGAGCCGCCGGTCGCCAGGAGGCCGACGAGGCCGTTGACGATGGCCTTTTCGTCGACGATGTGGCCGATCGGCGTGTAGTTGTTGCCCTCGGCGGTGAGCGAGAGCGCACGCACCGCGGCCTCGCGGGTCAGCGCATCGCGGAGCGGCGTGCCGGGATTGACGAAGCTGGCGCCCGGCAGATGCAGGCCCATGATCTCCATCAGCATCTGGTTGGAGTTCGCGGTGCCGTAGAAGGTACAGGTACCGGGCGAATGGTAGGACTTCGCCTCCGATTCCAGCAGCTCGGCGCGGCCGACCTTGTCCTCGGCATAGAGCTGCCGGACCTTGGCCTTCTCATCGTTGGAGATGCCCGTGGGCATGGGGCCAGCCGGGATGAACACGGCGGGGAGATGACCGAAGGTCAGCGCGCCGATCATCAGGCCAGGCACGATCTTGTCGCAGATGCCGAGGAAGACGGCGGCATCGAACATGTTGTGGCTGAGCGCGATGGCCGTCGCCATGGCGATGACATCGCGGCTGAACAGGCTGAGGTCCATCCCCGCCTGGCCCTGGGTGACGCCGTCGCACATGGCCGGCACGCCGCCCGCCACCTGCGCCGTAGCGCCGATCGAGCGCGCCGCCTCTTTGATGATGTCGGGGTAGAACTGGTAGGGCTGATGGGCGCTCAGCATGTCGTTGTAGGATGTGACGATGCCGAGGTTGGGGGTCTTGGAGCCGGCGAGCTTCGCCTTGTCGGATGGCGAGCAGGCGGCGAAGCCATGCGCGAGGTTGCCGCAGGCGAGCGCGGCACGATGCACGCCCTGGATGCGGGCGGCCTCGATGCGTTCGAGGTAGTCGCGGCGCGTGGCGGCGCTCCGCGCCGCGATGCGGTCGGTCACGTCCTGGACGGCTTTGACGACGGACATTGGAATGCTCCTTGGGGGAAGCGCGCGAGCTATTGGCTCACGGGCTCCAAAAAATGGTCAGCGGTGTCTGGCTTTGGCGCAGGATAGACCTGATCGGCATGTCCTCAACGGGACCATCCGCCGCAGCCCTTTCCAGCGTCGCCGCCTTCTCCTCCCCCTCGATATGCAGATAAAGCCCCGACGCCATCAGCAGGCGCCTGAGCACAAGCGTCACCCGGGGCTCCCCTGCCCCCGGTGCGCGGATGGCGATGGCCGGTCCCTCGCCGGTCAGCGCCTCGTTGAGGTTGTCGCCGCCGGGAAAGAACGAGGCGGTGTGCCCGTCATTGCCCATGCCGAGGATCACGGCATCGAATGGCATCGGCACGGTTGAAACCTGCATGTTGGTGCGGGCGATGCCGGCAGCGTCCGGCTCGTCCCCGCCAGAGTAGAGCGGTACGAAATGCGCGACGGCGGCCGGGCCCTGCAACAGCTTCTCGTTGACGAGGCCGGCGTTGGAGCGGTCATGCGTCTCGGGCACCCAGCGCTCGTCCACCAGCGTCACGGTGACCTTCTCCCAGTCGATATCCTTGCGGCGCCCAAGCACGGCGAAGAACCGGCTCGGGGTGGAGCCGCCGGATACGGCGAGCGAAGCCTGCCCGCGCGCCGCGATGCCGTCGTTGAGGTGTTCGGCGACAGCTTCGGCGAGGGCGAGCGCCAGGTCTTCCTTGGTGCCGAAGCTGCGCCGCGTCGCCGTCACAGGTTGTCCTCGTGCCAGGTGCGGCCGTCGCGCTCGATCAGGGCGATGGCGGCGGTCGGTCCCCAGGTGCCGGCCGTGTAGGATTGCGGGGTGTCGGTCGCCGCATCCCAGGCCTCGCGGATGGGGTCGATCCACATCCAGGCCGCCTCGAGCTCGTCGCGGCGCATGAACAGCGTCTGGCTGCCGCGGATCACGTCGAGCAGCAGACGCTCGTAGGCTTCCGGGGTACGCTCGCTGAAGGTTTCGGCGAAGCTGAGGTTCAGCGGCACCTCGCGCAGGCGCATGCCGCCGGGGCCGGGATCCTTGATCATCAGGAACAGCTTCACGCCCTCGTCGGGCTGGATGCGGATGACGAGGCGGTTCGGCTTGGGCGCGCCCTCGGCGTGGTCGAACATCGAGTGCGGGATGTGCCGGAACTGGATGACGATCTCGGAAGCACGCGAGGGCAGCCGCTTGCCGGTGCGGATGTAGAAGGGCACGTTGGCCCAGCGCCAGTTCTCGATCTCGGCCTTCACCGCAACGAAGGTCTCGGTGCGCGAGCCCTGCTTTTCGGCCGGGAGCTCGTCCTGGTAGCCGGCGACGGCAGTGCCATCGACCGAGCCGCCACGATACTGGCCACGCACCGTCGAGCGCGCGACATCGGCGCCGGCGATCGGCTTCAGCGAGCGCAGCACCTTGAGCTTCTCGTCGCGCAGCGCATTGGCGCCGTCCGAGGCGGGCGGCTCCATGGCGACGAGGCAGAGCAGCTGCAGGATGTGGTTCTGCACCATGTCGCGCAGCGCGCCGGATTCGTCATAGTAGCCGCGCGTGCCGGCGCCCACCGACTCCGCCACCGTGATCTGCACGTGCTCGATATGGCCGGAGTTCCAGATCGGCTCGAACAGGATGTTGGCGAAGCGCAGCGCCAGGAGGTTCTGCACCGTCTCTTTGCCGAGGTAGTGGTCGATGCGGTAGACCTGATCTTCCTTGAAGATGCGGCTCACCTCGTCGTTGATGGCGATCGACGAGGCGAGGTCGTGGCCGAGCGGCTTTTCGATCACCACGCGGGCGTCGCGACGGTAGTAGCCCTTCTTGAGGATGTACTCGCAGGTGGGGCCGAACAGGTCGGGCGCGATAGCGAGGTAGAAGGCACGCACGATCGCCGGGTCGTCACGCAGGCTGCCCGACAGGTCGCCCCAATGCGCCTCGTCGGTCACATCGTTGGCGACGTAGGAGCAGGTGCCGACGAAGCGGTCGATGGTCTTCTTGTCCTGGTAGTTCTTCTCGACGAAGGTTTCGATCGACTCGCGAACCGTCTTCTGGAAATCGGCATCCGAGAGCTTGGAACGCGATACGCCGATGATGCGGCTCTGCTCGTCGAACTGGCCGTCCTTGAAGCGATGATAGAGGGCCGGGATGAGCTTGCGCTTGGTGAGGTCGCCGGTTGCGCCGAACACCACATAGTCGAAGGGCTGGACCGGAATGATGCGGCTGGACACGCTCTTGAGGCTCCGTTGGTGGTAGTTCATGCGGGCGTCACTTCTCAGTCGGGAAAGTTCTGCTTGGCCAGGATGACAGCGCCATGCAGCGGCTCGGCCACCGGCTCGACGATGAAATCGCCATAGCGGGCAATCATCAGCGGATAGAGCCGCGTACCGAAGCCCCCGACCGCGGCCATGCGGGTGGCGCCACGCGCCTTGAACCAGCGGACGTAGTTGTCGATGTAGCCCAACTGGATGTCCATGAGCAGCTTCGCGACGGCGTCGCCCTGCTCGTAGTAATCGAAGAACATCGGGATCAGCGCGCCGTATTCGGCCGGGGCGCGGCCGAGCAGCGTGGAGGGTGCACCATTGCCGGCCGGCATAGGTCCGCGCGGGTCCTGCGGGAAGGACCAGTCCATCACCGCGTCGATCGAACCACCCAGGCGCTGGATCACCGCTTCGGTCAGCGGCGAGGCGGGAAGGAGGCCGTCGGCCGCCTCGACCGAATAGCGCACGAGCTCGCGGCCGAGGATGGCGCCCGACATCTGGTCGCCGATGTGGAAGCCCCAGCCGCCGGCCTGGTGGCGCTGGCCATCGACCTGCGCCAGGGCGGCCGAGCCGGTGCCGACGATGATGACCGCGCCATCCGCGCCGCCATGGGCGCCGGCGCGGGCGATATCGATATCGTCGTAGACGCGCACCGCCTTGAACGGCCAGGGGCGCTGCTCGAAGGCCTCGCGGGCCGAGGGCAGCCGCCCGCCGGCCATGCCGAAGCACGCGGCGGTGTTGGCGGCCTCGGCGAGGTCGATGCCCGCTTTGGCAAAGACTTCGCGTGTGCCTTCGGTGATGGAGCGGAAGGCCGGCTCGCCGCCTTCGATCTGCAGGTTGGAGCGGCCGCCCGAGGCGTCGGCCAGGGTCTCGAGCTTCTCGTTCGCCAGGCGGATGCGGCAGTTGGTGCCACCACCATCGACGCCGAGATAATACTTAGCCACGCTTGCCGCTCTCGATTTTCCGGTTTGCCGACGCGGGAGACCCCCCGCAAGTCCGGCGGGACCATAATGCCAAAGGGGGCTAGACGAAAGTAGGCAAAGCAATCGATTTCGGCCTGCCTGCCCCGCTTGCAGCGCGGGGTTGCAGGGAAGAAACTGAGAGGGCGGCGGATCGATGGCGCAGCCGGCGCATTGGTCCGGTCACAAAGGAGGCCGACAGATGGGTCACGTGCTGGTGCTGGGCGGGGCGCGTTCAGGCAAGACCGGGTTTGCGGAGCGGCTCGCCATGCGCGCCGGCAATCGGCCAGCCTACCTCGCCACGGCCGAAGCGCTCGACGACGAGATGCGCGAGCGCGTCCGCACCCACAAGCAGCAGCGCGGCGGCGCCTTCGCCACCATCGAGGAGCCGCTCGAGCTGAGCTCGGCGCTGGAAAGGCTCGCCATCTCGCATGATGCGATCCTGGTGGACTGCCTGACGCTGTGGATCACCAACATGATCGTCGCCAACCAGAACGTGGCCGAGGCGGTGGACGAGCTGATCGCAACGCTGGCGAACATCACCGAGGCGCGCGTGATCCTGGTGTCGAACGAAGTCGGACTCGGCATCGTGCCGGACAACGCCATGGCGCGCATGTTCCGCGACCTCGCCGGCTCGGCGCACCAGCGGCTCGCGGAGATCTGCGACGATGCCTATTTCGTCGTCGCCGGGCTGCCGATGGTGCTGAAAGGCAGCGCGCCGGAGGCCGAGCTGCTGACGCGGCGGGTGCACGAGGCCTGAGGGCTCACCCCCACCAGAGCCGCCACAGGATCAGCACCACTGCCGCCGTGGCCGCCAGCGTGACATTGAGGGTAGCGCGATAGAGCTGCAGCGCACGCTCGATGTCCGCGGGGCCGAGGTCGGCGCGGCCGGTGCCGAAGCTCGGCAGGTCCACGATTTCCCCCTCGTAGCTGCGCGGGCCGCCGAGCTGAAAGCCGAGCGCGCCGGCGAAGGCGGCCTCGGGCCAGCCGGCATTGGGGCTTTCGTGCTTCTTGGCGTCGCGCAACGCTGTGCTCCAGGCCGCTTCGGGCTGCGCGCCCTTGAGGAAGAAAGCGCCGCCGGCGACCAGCAGTGCGGCAAGGCGCGCCGGGATCAGGTTGAGCAGGTCGTCGAAGCGGGCGGCGGCCCAGCCGAACTGCCGGTGGCGCTCGGTCTTGTGGCCGATCATGGAGTCGGCCGTGTTCACCGCCTTGTAGAGGGCGATGCCGGGCAGGCCGCCGAGGACGAGGAAGAAGAGCGGGGCGACCACGCCATCGGAGGTGGATTCGGCGAGGGATTCGACGGCGGCGCGGGAGACACCCGCCTCGTCCAGCGTCTCGGGGTCGCGGCCGACGATATGGCTGACGGCGATGCGACCCTCGGCGAGCGAGCGGGCGAGCGCGGCGGCGACGGCCTGAACCGCGTCGTCGAGCGATTTCTGGGCAAGGAGGCTGCTGGCGAGTACGGCTTCGACCACCCAGCCGAAGGGGATGCTGCGCAGCACCCAGGCGATGGGCACGGTCACCGCCGCGGTGGCGGCGAGGAGCAGCATGAGGGCGAGCACACCCCTGCCCCGCGTGCGATCGTTGAGGCGGGTGTCCAGCAGGGCGATCAGCCGGCCCATCCAGATCACCGGGTGGCCAATGCGGCGCACGAGCGCTTCCGGATAGCCGAGCAGCCGTTCGAAGATTACTGCGAGCAGCGCGGTCATCGGGCGAGGCTCAGCAGGTGGTCGAGGTCGAGGTGGCGCTCGAGATGGGCCGCGAGCGCATCGAGCGTGGCATCGAGGGTCGCCTCGTAGTTGAGGGTCGAGGTGGCGGCGGCCGAGCCGAGGAAATTGCGGCGGAAGGCGTCGGCGGCGAACAGGCCGTGAAGGTAGGTGCCCATTACCGTGCCGTCGGGGGACACGGCGCCGTCGGCGATGTCGCCGATGCGGGCGAAGGGCCGGTCGAGGCCGCGGCCGCGGGTAACGCCCATGTGCATGTGGTAGCCGGTGAGAGGATCGCCGGTCAGCGCCGAAATAGCGCGCTCGACGCGCAGTTCCTTGCGGTCGCCGAGCACGGTGTCGACGTCGAGCAGGTTGAGCCCGGCCGAGGTGCCGATGCTGCCTTCGAC
>JAEYTN010000351.1 GCA_023433985.1 Pseudomonadota bacterium
GGTTGGTGGTGAGCGCGTTGACGAAATCCTCCGCATCGGCCGGCGTACCGGCCCGCTCCAGGTAATCGAGATAGGCGTCGAAGGAGTCGAGCCTGAGCGCGCGTACCAGCTTGCCGAGCCGCGAAACCACCAGGGTGCGCTTGGCGTCGGAGAGCGAGATGCCGGCTTCGGCATAGACGCGGGCCTTGACCCGGTTGAACTCCCGATCGCTGAGGGCAAATTCGCCCTGCTCCATAGACTGCCCCCGTTCGGCCTTCAGTTGGCCGATTGCCTGCGCGCGGGAAGCTGCAAGGCCTTGGCGGCAACCGTGCCGACCGCGTTGACATTGCTGTCGAGCCGGGCGATCGCGCCGCTGCCCTCGTCCAGCGCGCCGGCGATCATGTCCGTCTCATTGCTTAGATTCTCTAAATGGGCACCGAGGCCCGCGAGTATTTTTTCGAGTTGTTCGGTCTCAGCCGCCGATTGCTGCGAGCGTGCCCGGCTGCTGCCGACCATGGCGCGGATTTCCTTGGCTGCCTTCTGTGTCGCCTGAGCCAGGGTACGCACCTCGCCGGCAACCACCGCGAAGCCGGCGCCCTTCTCCCCGGCCCGCGCCGCCTCGACAGCCGCGTTGAGGGCAAGCAGGTTGGTGCGGAAACTGACGTCCTCGATGGCCGTGACCATCTTGTCGATCTCGGCGGTCGCCGACCCCAGGCCGTCGACGGCAGCGCCGGTGCGCCGCACGGCGAGCGCCGCCTCGGTCGCGATCTGCACCGCCTCGCGTTCGAGGGCGCGGACGGTCCTGGTGCGGTCGCGGCCCTTGTCGATGGCGTCCGCCGCGACGACGAGGCCCGAGCGGCTCTGGTCGGCGAGTTCGGCCAGCGAGGTGACCGACGCGCGATAGCGGTCGATGGCCCCCAGGATCGCCTCCATCTTGGCCTCGAGCAGGTCGCGAGCCGCCAGCGCCTCGTCCCGTTCGGCCAGCATCTCCTCGACCGCATCGCGGAAGGTGCGGACCTGCATGCTGAAGACGCTGGAGCCGGCGAGCAGCGCCGGATCGACATCTTCGCCCGTCACGATCCCCTGCAGGGCCCGGATCGGCCGGTCGAAGCTCTCGAGCGCCTCGCCGAGCGCCCGGAGCGCGGGCGAGTGCTGCATGCCCCATTGGTCGAAACGGAAGCCGGTGCGCCCCTGCTTCAGCGCAGTGACGAAGGCGTCGAAATCATCGTCGGCGATATAGTGGCCGGCAGGCCCGAGTTCGATCAGCAGGCGGCTGCCCGCCAGCTCGTGTCGGGTGGTGACGAACCGCCGGCGGCCGACCGAGATGAAACCCTCCTCGGCCTCGTGCGCATCGCCGAGCAGGTCGCGCGCCGCCCCGCCCTCGACCGCACGGCGGTCCAGCGCCTCGGCTCCCGCGGTAAGGCCTGTGACCAGGCCGTCGGCAGAGACCACCATGGCGGGATGCCGGAGCCGCTCGAACGCCGCCTTGAACTGGTGCGCCCGATCGAGCCGCTGGCAGAGGCTGGTAACGATCGCCTCGACGCTCGTCGCATCGTCGGCCTTGAGGCCCAGTGCGGTGCCCAGCGTCCGCAGCCTGCCGGCAAAGCGCCGATCCTCGCGGAAACCGACGATGGCGCTGCAAAGGAAAGCGCCGATGCAGCCGAGCCCGGCGATGAAGAAGGCGATCGGGGCGGCGCCGAACAGCAGCACGCTACCCGCCGCGAGCAATGCCGCGGCCAGCCACGCTAGATTGGCGATGAGCGCTACGCTCAGGCGGCGCACGAATCACGGACCCCGACAGGCCTCCCGCGAGGCCCTCGCCGGCACCCTAGGGGCGTGATGGTTAACCAAGTGTATAGGACGCCTGGTGCCGGTAAGTATTGGGTAAGGCGCTCGCGCCTAGAACAGCTCGATGTCGTCGGCGGGCGGTTTGCTGACCAGTTGCTGGCGGCGCGTCGCCGCCACTGCCAGTTCTTCCTTCGCGATCGAGGCGTTGGCGGTGTTGTCGAGGCGCTTGACGAAGGCGCGGCCCGATGCCGGCTTAAACATCACCCGCCGGGCATAGGTCCCGCCGAGATCTTCCTTGGCCATGGCGTAGCCTTCGTTGGCAAGAAACTCGCGCACGAAGTCGATGTTCTTGGCCCCCACGTCGTCGAGCGCAGCGTTGATCTTGCCGCCGCCGAACACCTTGATCTCGAGGTTGGACTTCTTGCCGGTGCCGCGGGTCAGCACCTTGTTGATGAGCTGCTCCATGGCGAAGGCGCCATAGCGCGCCGAGGCGCCGTAACGGTCTCGCGCGGAGCCCGACTGTTCGGCCAGCAGGAAGTGGTTCATGCCGCCGACATTGGCGACCACATCGCGGATGCACGCCGAGACGCAGCTGCCGAGCACCGTCGAATAGGTGAGGTCGGCCTCGCCGGACACGAGGCAATCGCCCTGGTGCACCGTGGTTACGACCCCGCGATCGAACTCGGGCGGGAGGGAACTCGGGAGGACCATAGGCGGCAACCTTGCGGAGACTACGGCCGGATCGTTACCCAACAATCCTTAGTGAAGCGCTAACCAAATGCACCGCCCGTGACCCCACCGGCCGAGCTTTCGCAAGGAGACATTCAGGAATCTCCGCTAAACTCAGGGCAAGTATTCGGGGGTTCGCCTTTTATGTCACTGCATAAGCTCGCGCGCGAGCTGGATGAAACGGCGCGGCAGACGGCCGGTATGGTCGAAGGCGTAACTCAGGCTCTCGAAGTTCTAGGCGACAGGAGCATACCCCCCGACGAAGCGCGCCGCGTCGCCGCCCGCATCATCGTCCATGCCCTGCAGGGACAGGACCGGATCGAGCAGCGCTGCCAGAACATGGCGCTCGCCGTTCGGCAGTTCGCCCTGCTGCCGCCGGGCACGCCGGACGCTGTGTTCGATGAGATCTGGGCCAGCCTGGTGCTCGACGAACTGCGGGTGCCCGGCCTGTCGGGCACCGCAACGCATGGCGCGCACGGCGAAGCGGAGCTGTTCTAGCCCGTCGCCCCGCCTCAGGCCTTCCGCCGCGTCTTCGGCTTGCCCTGAGGCATCCAGCTCCGCTCCTTGACGAAACGCCCGAAAGCGTCGGCGCTCATCGGGGCCGCAAAGGCGTAGCCCTGCAACAGGCTGCAGCCGAGGTCGCGAAGGATCGCGGCGTGCTCCATCGTCTCGACGCCCTCCCCGACGACCTCGATGCCGAGTGACCGGCCGATATCGACGATCGACTGCACCAGCCGGCGCTGCTGCGTGGACGAAACGATCGGCCCCACCAGCTGCCGGTCGATCTTGAGCCGCTTCGGCTTCAGTTTCATCAGCGACACGATGGAGGCGTAGCCGGTGCCGAAATCGTCGATCTCGATGTCGATGCCCAGCTCCTTGATCTGGTCGGCGTTCCAACGGACCATGTCGTCTGTCTCGTCGAGGAAGATCGACTCCACCAGCTCGAAGGCGAGCCGCTCCGGTTCGAAATCGAGGTGCTTGAGCGACTCGATGAGCTGCTCGTCCTGCAGACGCCGGGCGGAAACGTTGACCGCTATCTTGGGGACGCCGAGGCCGAGCTTCTCCCAGTCCGCGAAGTCGCGCAGCGCCTGCTCGAGCACGATGCGGTCGATC
This sequence comes from Pseudomonadota bacterium, assembly GCA_023433985.1. Taxonomy (GTDB): domain Bacteria; phylum Pseudomonadota; class Alphaproteobacteria; order Rhizobiales; family Devosiaceae; genus Devosia_A. Next base: position 3,610 of record JAEYTN010000351.1, read on the forward strand.
GCCGGCACGACGTTGAGTTCCTCGGCGACGTCGAGGAAATGCGCGGGCGCAAGGATACCCTCCGTGGGGTGCCGCCAGCGCGCCAGCGCCTCGACCCCGGCGATCTCGAGCGTCGTCGCGTTGAACTGCGGCTGGTACCAGGGCAGGAACTCGTCGGCCTCAAGCCCGTGCAGTATCTCGTCGGCGACGCGCTTGGTGCGGATCACCTCCGCCTGCAGCGCCGAGGTGAAGAACTCGTAGCGGTTGCGGCCGCGGCTCTTGGCCCGGTAGAGGGCGATATCGGCGTTGATCAGCAGCCGGTTCGGATCGGGCTCGCCGCCCGCTTCGGTGGCGATGCCGACCGACACGCCGCAGCGGCACTCGTGGCCCTCGTAGATGAGGGGCTGGTACATCTTGGTGATGATCCGCTCGGCCAGTTCGGCCAGCGATGCGTCGTCGCCCTTGACCGTCGCCACCACCACGAACTCGTCGCCGCCGATGCGCGCGACGAAATCCTGCAGGCCGGCATTGAGCCGCAGCGTTTCGGCCGCGTGCACCAGCATGGCGTCCCCGGCGGCATGGCCCAGCGTGTCGTTGATCTGCTTGAACCGATCGAGGTCGATATGGAGCAGCGCGAGCGTGTTGCCGTTGCGGCCGGCATGCTCGGCACGGGTCTTCAACACGTCGTCGAGATAGCGCCGGTTGGGCAGGCCGGTGAGGGAATCGTGCAGCGCATTGTGTTCGATCGCCGCCTTGGCCGCTTCGAGCTCAGCGTTGCGGGCCTCGGACAGGCGGTTGGCGCGCTTGAGGTTCTCGTTGAGCGCGACGTCGCCCGACACGTCCCAGTTCACGCCGACCATCTTGGGCGTGGAGCCTACGTCCTTGTAGACCGTGCCGATGGCCCGGATGTTCCGGACGATCCCGGCCGGGGTGATGATCCGGTAGTCCGAATGGTAGCGGCCTGTGACCTCGCAGGCGAGGCGATACTCTTCCTCCGCCCGGCGCAGGTCGTCGGGATGAAGCGCATCGCGCCAGTTCTCGTACGTTCGCCGGCCGCCATCCTGGGGCAGGCCGTAGAGCCCGTTCACCCGGTCGTCCCAGAGCAGCTCGCGGGTTTCGAGGTCGAGTTCGAACACGCCCACCTGCGAGCTTTCGAGCGCGAGCCCGAGGCGGCGGGACAGGCGGCGCAGTTCCGCCTCGCGGCTCTTGAGCGCGCGGAGGTTGCGCTGCCGCTCCTCCATCAGCCGGCCGGCGAAGAACATCGGCGCGCTCATCACGCCGGCGAGCAGCAGGAAGCCGCTCCAGATCGCCCAGCCGTTGGGCGCCGCGGAAGGCCAGCCGCCCTTGGGCACCGCCGACATCACCCATTCGCCGTTCGGCAGCACCACGCTGGCGGTGACGGGTCGGTTAGCGAGCACGGAGGGATCGCCATAGAACTGCTGGCCCGACGACCCCAGCCCGTCGTGCCCGGTGATGGCGACCTCGATATTGAGGTCCGGATCGGTAAGCCCACTGTCGCGGTACAGCATCTGGGCATCGACCACGGCCGACACGATGCCCCAGAAACGCTGCCGCTTCGCCTCGCCGGTGAACACCGGGAAGCGGCCGATGAAGCCGCGGCCGCCCTGCACCAGGTCGACCGGCCCGGCGAGCACCATCTGGCCGGTCCGCTGTGCGCGGATGGTGGCGTCACGCTGCGACGGATTGCTGCGGTAGTCGAGCCCGACCGCCTGCTCGTTGCCTTCGAGCGGATACATGAGCCGCACCACGAGCTCGGGTGCGCCGGCGACGTTGCGGAGCTGCGAGTGCCCGGAAAAGAGCTTGCCCGCAAGCTCCGCGAAGCGGCCCTGCGACATGTCGGGCTCGGTGGCGATGACCGCGACCAGCCCGCGGACCAGTTGCACATTGGCGCTGATATTGCCCTCGAGCTTGGCGCGGACGACGCTCATTTCCTTGAGCACGTCGGTACGGCTGCGCTGTTCATAGACCGCCTGGTTCTGCGTTGCCGCAAACCAGGCCACGGCAAGCATGACCGCAAAGGTAACCGCCGCCGGCGCCACGCTTGGCCGCAGCAACGTCGCGCCGAGGTGCTTCAGGACTCTGTACACAAGCCGCAATAGATCACGCTAAAACCCGTCCCGTGAGGACACAGGATCGAGTTAAGCTAGCCACCAGCACTTAAATTTGGCTTTAGGCGGCTTTCGCAGAGTGTCGCTACGAGCCGATATTGATGATCTCGACGCGGCGGTTCTCGCCTGCCTCCGGATCGGCTGCATTGGCAGGATCGGACTCGCCCATGCCGATGGCGACCAGTCGGCTGCGATCGACGCTGTGGAAGAACACCAGGTGCTCGACTACGGCGGCGGCCCGCCGCTTCGACAGCTCCAGGTTGTATTCGTCCGAACCCTTGGCATCGGTATGGCCGATGATCTCGAACCGGTACTGCTTGAGCCGCTCGTCGCGCAGCGCCGCGCCCAGCGCCCTCAGCGACAGGATCGCCTCGTTCTCGAGCTCGTCGGAATCGTAGGCGAACTGCACGCGCATGGAGATCGATGGCGCCTCGTCCTTGTTGGCCTCGGTGATCTTGAGGCCGCGACTGGCTTCCTTGGGCGTCAG
>JAEYTN010000356.1 GCA_023433985.1 Pseudomonadota bacterium
GGGCTGCCCTCCTCGGTCACCGATGCCGGACCACCCGAGAAGATCACGCCCTTGGGCTGCAGCCGGTCGAACGCCTCGGCGGCCGACTGGAACGGGTGGATTTCGCAGTAGACGCCGGTCTCGCGCAGGCGGCGCGCGATCAGCTGGGTCACCTGCGACCCGAAATCGATGATGAGGATGGAGTCGGCGGGGGCGGAAGCGGCTGGCTCTGTCATGGCCGGGAGATAAAGCCCGGGCCCGGATTCCGCAAGTCTCCGGGCCATGCCGCTACCGCAGGGCGGGCCGTGCGCGAACGCCTAGTTGAGGATGGCGATCGAGAAATTCAGCGTACTGGCGAACAGCACCCAGGCCGCGTACGGCACGAACAGCCACGCCGAAAGCCGGTCGCGCGACCATTGGTTGACGATGAAGGCGAGTACCGCCGCATCGATGGCGAGGATCACGACGAAGGCCAGCCAGGGCTGGTGCAGCTCGAACCACAGCGGCGACCACAGCCAGTTGAGCACCAACTGGCCGTACCAGAGCTTCATGCCGGTGCTGTTGCGGTCGGCCATGAAGGTGCGCCAGCCGGCAATCGCGATCAGCACGTAGAGCGTGAACCAGACCGGCGCGAACAGCCAGTTCGGCGGGTTGAAGGGCGGCTTCTGCAGCGACTCGTACCACTGGTCCGGCGCGGTCATGAAGCCGATCAGGCTGCCTACCCCGATCACCACGAGGAGGAAAAGGGCCAGCAGGCCAAGGGCCTGCGGGCGGCGAAGGTCTGAAAAGGTCAGTGTGCTCATGCCGGCAGCAACGCCGGCCGTCCCCGCAAGGTTTCAGTTCATCGCGACGATGGCGGCCGTCATGGCCGCGACATAGGCGATGTAGAGCACGCTGGGCGCGAACAGCCAGAAGGACAGCCGATCGCGCGGCCAGGTCCGCACCGCAAACCACACCATCAGCACGAGAATGGCCGCAATGACGATCAGCGCCAGCGGCGGCGAGCGGACGATGAAGAAGGCGGGGGAAAACCACCAGCTGAGGATCAGCACCGCCAGCCAGATACGCATCTCTGTCGAATTGGAGTCGATGACCCAGCTGCGCCAGCCGGCTACCGCAAACGCCGCCGACAGCACGATCCACAGCGCGCCCGAGACAGGCGGGGGCATCGCGAATGGCGGCATCTTCAACTGGCCGACATAGTCGCCGGGGGTGGCAATCAACCCGACGACCGAGCCTATGCCCAGCACGATCGCGAGAAACACCAGGAGCAGAGGCCAGCTCTGCTTGACCGAAACCGAAGGCATACACACCGCCGCAACGCGAAGCCGAAGCTATGTATGCGGGAAACTCAGGGGGTGCGACGCATAACTATGCAATAAAATCCATCGGTGCCGCTGGTGTGTGGCGTTGTGGCCACACCCCCCTCGGGCGAGAACCGCGCCCTCACCTTGCTGCCCGCAAAGTGGCTCATCCACAGCGTATTGGCCGGCAGCGCCGAGAACTCGGGATGCTCCGCCAGGAAGGCGGTGGCCTGCCGCTGGTTCTCCTCGGGCAGCACCGAACAGGTGATGTAGACGAGGTGGCCTCCGGGCTTCAGGTACCGGGCGCCGTCGGCGAGGATGCGCTGCTGCTCCTCCACCCGCTGCGCCAATTGCTCCGCCGTCAGCTTCCACTTGGCGGTCGGCTGCCGGCGCCAGGTGCCCGAGCCGGTGCAGGGCGCATCGATCACCACGCGATCGAGCTTGCCGACGAGGTCGTCGAGCGCGCCGGGCTTCGGCGGTCGCACCTGCACGTTGCGAACGCCGTTGCGCTTCAGCCGGTCGTAGATTGGCGCGAGCCGCGCGCGGTCGCTGTCATAGGCGAAGATCTGTCCGCGATTCCCCATGGCCGCCGCCATGGCCAAGGTCTTGCCGCCGGCCCCGGCGCAGAGGTCGAGCACCTGCTCGTTGGGCTTCGCACCCGCCAGCTCGGCGACGATCTGGCTGCCGAAATCCTGCACCTCGAAGCCGCCGGTGAGGTAGCCTTCCTCGATCTGCACGTTCGGCGTGCGGCTATCGCGCTCTCCGGCCGGGAAACGGATGCCGTTGGGGATGAGCTGCGTTTCGTCGGGCTTCAGGTGATCGAGCGAGCGCAGCATGCGATCGCGCGTCGACTTCAGCGTGTTCACGCGCAGGTCGAGCGGTGGCCGGCCGGACAGGCCGCGTGCCTCCTCCACCCAGCCCTCGCCAAAACTCTCGGCGAGGTGCGGTGCGGTCCATTCGGGCACATCGGCGCGCACATGATCGGGCGCCCCCGCCAGAGGGTCGGCGGCGGTCAGCCGGGCCGCCTCGTCGTCCGAAACCTGAGTCGGTGCAAAGCGATCGCCGGAAAAGCTCGCGTTGAGCTTCTCCACGTCCTCGCCCCACTCGCGCACCGCGACCGACAGCACCAGCGCCCGCGGTGCCTCCGAACCCATGGCCCAGGCATGCGACGCCTTCCGCCGCAGGGCGTCGTAGACGAGGTTGCCGATCGCCGCCCGGTCGCCTGCCCCGGCGAAGCGGTTGGCGAGGCCCCAGGCCTTCAGCGCCTCGGCCACGGGCCGGCGATGCGCGTCGATATCGGCGAGCACGTCAATGGCGGCGGCAATCCGGCCAGGCAGGCGCATCGCGGAACTCCGGTGAGCGAGGGAGGCCCGCAGTAGCAACTCCGGCCGGCAAACGCAAAGCTAGCGTACGAGCGCCACGATCGCGAACGCCGCCAGCACGGCGAGGACATAGCCCGCGAACTTGGCGCTCGTGGCGACGGCGAGCACCGTCACCTCGGCCTGCGGCACCGACCGGTGCGGCGCCGCCAGGATGCGGCGCACGAAGACGTTCTCCGCCTGGTCCGCCAATCCGGCGAGGATCGCGATCGTCACGGGCAGCCAGCCAAGGGCGTGCCAGTAGCCGATGCCCCAGACCAGAGCTCCGACCGCCACGGTCACCAGCGGCGCGAACCACAGGTCGAGCATCGCGACCTTCCTGTGCTTCGCCAGCAGTTCCTTGCGATGCTCGAGCGCGCTGCGCACCAGCTCGAGGTCGTGGCGGCGGAAGCGCGGCGTCCGGTCGATGAGGTTCGGACCAAGCGCCTTGGCAAGCGCATACATCCGCCAATGGACGTACCCCGCCGCCAATCCCGCGACGATACAGACGATCCACGCAACCCACATGCCCCTCGCGCCCCTCCTCCGCCCGGCGAACGTGCCGAGCGTAGCGCGATCCACGGGACCGGGCCAGCGGTCCGGCAGGGAGCGTTGCGGCTAGTTTCCGCCGCGATAGTTCGGCGCCTCGCGGGTGATCGACACGTCGTGCACGTGGCTTTCGTGCAGCGCCGCGCCCGAGATCTTCACGAACACCGAGTTGTCGCGGAATTCCTGCAGGTTGTGCGCGCCCGTATAGCCCATCGCGGCGCGAAGGCCGCCCGCGAGCTGGTGCAGCACCGTGCCGGCGCCGCCCTTGTAGGGCACCTGCCCCTCGATGCCTTCCGGCACGAGCTTCAGCGAATCCCGCACTTCCTGCTGGAAGTAGCGGTCGGCCGAGCCGCGGGCCATGGCGCCGATCGAGCCCATGCCGCGGTAGGACTTGTAGGAGCGGCCCTGGTAGAGGATCACCTCGCCCGGCGCCTCGTCGGTGCCCGCGAGCAGCGAGCCCACCATCACGCACGATGCGCCGCCCGCCAAGGCCTTCGCCATGTCACCCGAGAACTTGATGCCGCCATCGGCGATCACCGGCACGCCCTGCTTGTCGGCTTCCTCGGCACACGCCATCACGGCTGCCAACTGAGGCACGCCGACGCCCGCGACGATGCGCGTGGTGCAGATCGAGCCCGGCCCGATGCCCACCTTCACGGTGTCCGCGCCTGCGTCGATCAGCGCCTTGGTGGCCTCGCGCGTCGCCACATTGCCGGCGACGATGCGGGTCGAGTTGCTCTCGCGCTTCACCCGCTCCACCGCCTTGATCACGCCGGCCGAATGGCCGTGCGCGGTGTCGACGACCAGCAGGTCGACGCCCGCATCGATCAGCGCCAGCGAGCGCTCATAGCCGGCATCGCCGACACCCGTCGCCGCTGCGACGCGGAGGCGGCCCTGCGCATCCTTCACTGCATTGGGGTTGAGCTGCGCCTTCTCGATGTCCTTGACCGTGATCAGGCCGGTGCAGCGCCCGTCATCGTCGATCACCAGCAGTTTCTCGATGCGGTGGGCGTGGAGCAGGCGCTTGGCCTCCTCCTTGTTCACCCCGTCGCGCACGGTGATCAGCCCCTCGTGCGTCATGAGCTCGGCGATGCGCTGGTTCGGATTGCTGGCAAAGCGCACGTCGCGGTTGGTGAGGATGCCGACGAGCCGCCCGAGGTTGCGACCACCCTTGCCGCCGTTCTCCACCACCGGAATGCCGGAGATGCGGTTGGATTCCATCAGCGCCAGCGCATCGGCGAGGGTGGCGTCGGGGCCGATGGTGATGGGGTTCACCACCATGCCGCTCTCGAAGCTCTTCACCTGCCGCACTTCCTCGGCCTGCTGCAGCACGTCGTCGAACGTGAGCGCGCTCTCGCCGGTGATGGATGTGATGATCTTCGCCAAGGGTGGGGCCCTTCCCTTCTGATCCAGCAGAAAAACGGAAGCCCGCGGGCGGTTACGACTCGATACCGGCCCACGGGTTGGCGAGGGTGATTACCACCGGGTCCGGGGTTTGGGAAGCCGCCGAGCATCGCGCCGGCGGCATGCGGCCCATGCGTACGATCACGACGGCAGCTACGGACTGACTTCGCCGGGCAGGAGGAGTAAGCTCCCCGTGCGGTCGCGCCTGAACGGTGCGCGAGGAACGCACCGGGGAGGGAGGTCGCCGAGCGAACAACAACGAACGGAGGAGTAAATGGCTGATACCGGCAGACAAGCCGGGCCCCGGTGCATTGCGCTGGTCGGGCCCTTCGCGAGCGGCAAGACATCGTTGCTCGAAGCCCTGCTGGCCCGCACGGGGGCCGTTACCCGGCAAGGCCGCGTCAAGGACGGCAACACCGTCGGTGACGCTTCCGCCGAGGCTCGCGCGGCGCTGATGAGCGTCGAGGCCAATGTCGCCGAAACCGAGTTCATGGGCGAGCGGCTGACCTTCATCGATTGCCCGGGCTCGGTCGAGTTCCAGTTCGAAGCACTGCCGGTGCTCGCCGCGTGCGACCTGGCCGTGGTGGTGGTCGAACCCGACCCCAAGAAGGTGCCGGCGCTGCAGATGATCCTGCGCGACCTCGAAACCCGCGGCGTCCCGCACATCGTCTTCCTAAACAAGATCGACAAGCTCTCGGGCTCGGTGCGCGAGGTGCTGCAGATGCTCGAGCCGGCGAGCCGCGTGCCGATGGTGCTGCGGCAGCTGCCCGTGATCGAGAACGGCGCGGTTACCGGCGCCATCGACCTGGCGCTCGAGCGGGCCCACATCTACCAGGAAGGTGCCGAGAGCCGGATCGTGGCCCTGCCCGACACGGCGAAATCCGAGGAAATGGCGGCCCGGACCGCCATGCTCGAGACCATCGCCGATTTCGATGATGTGCTGATGGAGCAGCTGCTCGAAGACGTGGCGCCCGAGCGGAGCCTCATCTTCCACGATCTGGTCGACGAAATGCGCCGGGGCCAGATCGTGCCGGTGTTCATCGGCTCTGCCGAGCACGGCAACGGCATCACCCGGTTGCTGAAGGCGATCCGGCACGAAGCGCCGACCATCGTCGAGACCCGGGCGCGGCTCGGCCTGCTCGATTCCACCGGACCGGTGCTGCAGGTGATGAAGACCATGCACACGCCGCGCGGTGGCAAGCTCTGCGTGGCCCGCGTTCTCGCCGGCACGCTCGAGGACGGCACGGTGCTGCGCACCGATGATGGTCGCGAGGCCAAGGTGTCCGGGCTGTTCCGCATGCTGGGCACCGAGACCACGAAGCGCGAGCCGGCCCGTGAGGGAGAAACGGTGGCGCTCGGCAAGGTCGAGGCCGCGCGTACGGGCGACACGCTTTCTGTGGCGGGCGTCGCCGACCTCGCCCCCCTGCCCCCGACCCACCCGCTGATGTCGATCGCCATCTCGTCGAAGGAACGGAAGGACGATGTGCGGCTCTCGGCGGCGCTGGCCAAGGTGCTCGAGGAGGATCCCTCGCTTCGCCTCAGCCATGTCGCCGAGACCGGCGAGACGGTGCTCGAAGGGCACGGCGAAATGCACCTGCGCGTGGTGGTCGACCGGCTCGCCGGCAAGTACGGCGTTCCCGTCGATGTCGGCTCGCCGCGCGTTCCCTACCGTGAGACCATCCGCAGGGCGACCAGCGTCCGCGGCCGGCATCGCAAGCAATCGGGCGGGCATGGCCAGTTCGGCGACGTGGTGCTGACCATCGAACCCAGGCCCCGCGGCGTAGGCATCGGCTTCGGCGAGAAGATCACCGGCGGCGTGGTGCCGAGGCAGTACATCACCTCGGTGGAAGCCGGCGTGCGCGAGTACCTCGAAAGCGCCGGACCGCTCGGCTTCCCTGTGGTCGACGTGTCGGTCACGCTCACCGACGGCTCGTATCACACCGTCGACAGCTCCGACATGGCGTTCCGGCAGGCGGCGCAGCTCGGCATGCGCGAGGGCATGCCGCAATGCGAGCCGGTGCTGCTCGAGCCGATCATGGACGTCACCGTCTACTGCCCCACCGACAGCACCGCCCGCATCAACGCCATCCTGCCCCGCCGCCGCGGCCAGATCATCGGCTCGGACACCCGCCAGGGCTGGGACGGCTGGGACGAAATCCGCGCGCAGGTGCCTGCCGCCGAGATGCAGGACCTCATAGTCGAAATCCGCTCCGCCACCGCCGGCGTCGGCAGTTTCGTAATGGAGTTCGACCACCTCGCGGAACTCAACGGCCGGGCGGCCGAGGAGGTGGCCGAGCGCTACGGCCGGATGCACTGAGGGGCCGCGCTACCAGCAGGGCACAGCGCAAGTTGCTCGCCCCTCCACCACGCTTCGCATGGTCCCCTCCCCCGCAAGCGGGAGAGGACGGCGCGTTGCACCGTCGGTAGACTGCACGAACCCTTCTCCCGCTTGCGGGGCTTCGAGCCGTGCCGCAGGCAAAATCGCTCCAGTGGAGCGATTTTAGGTGAGAAGGCCTTGAGAGCTAGGCTCGAAAGGCAGGTGCCCGGCGGGCAGAAGGGGGGAGCAACACACCCGACCGTCTCGGCGGTTCGTCTGAGCCACAACCCTCATCCCGCACTCCACGTATCATCCCGGCTTGACCTGGGACCCACCTCAAAACCTGCGCTGCTGGCCAGATGGGTCCCCGCTTTCGTCGGGATGACAGC
>JAEYTN010000519.1 GCA_023433985.1 Pseudomonadota bacterium
CCAGCGCGTTCCACACGAAGACCGGCGGCAGGCCGAAGGGACGGCCCCAGGCGCGCTGCACGTGCTGGAACGCGAGCGCGTCGCCCATGTGAAGGTGGAGGAACGCCATGTAGGCGAAGAGGCCGAAAGGCGCGAGGGCGAAGCCGAGCAGGAGGTCGGGGCGGCGCAATACGGCGGGGATGAAGTCGCGCCAGCTACCGCCCCGCTCGCGGTGATCGAGCCAGACCTCGACGAGGATGGCGAAGACGATGAAGACGCCGACAATGCGGGTCGCGGAGAGCCCGGCGGCAAAGAGACCGGCGAGGAGGAACCGCCGTCGTTTGAGCGCTGCGAAGACGCAGACCGTGAGGAAGAGGAACAGGACCTCGGTATAGAAGGTGGTGAAGTAGATGGAGAACGGCCCCGCCAGCAGGAACACCGAGAACAGCGTGTAGGCGGGGAGGCTGCGGCCGAGCAGCGGCCAGGCGATGCGCGTCGCGCCGACCGACAAGGCGATGGAGGTCGCGGTGGCCACGACCATGGTGGGGAGTGCCGTGAGCTTGATCAGCAACCCGACGAGAAGCGGATAGAGCGGGAAGAAGGCCCAGTTGCCGCCATTGAGCAGCTTGGGCGTGGGGAAGCCGTCGTAGCCGACCTCGGCGAGGCGAACGTACCACTGGCAGTCCCAGCGGCAGAGGCCATCGGCGAAGTTGGCGAACGTCGCCCCGTCCACGGTGGCGGCGTAGGCAAGGTAGCGGATGACGAGGCCGACCACCGCGGCGGCAAGCGGAATCAGGATGAGTGCAGCGTCGACGGGAAGCGTTCTGGTCGGTCGCAGGACGACGGCGTCGCTCATGTGTTCCATTCCGGAGCGCCGGATTTAGGCCGGACGCAGGCGAATCCATAACGCTCCGCAACGCGAAGCTATCCATTCCCGCAGCGCATAGCTTCCATGCGAGAACTTTCCCTACTTACGCGCGTTGCCGTGCGGTGCTGGATAGAGCTCTTCACCAAGCGTCGCTGTATGATATTTCGTTCCCCCTCCTGGCTGTCGCGCCGGCATCTCCTTAAGGCCGCAGCGTTTTCCGCGGCGCTCATGGCCACCACCTCGCTCACTCGATATGCCGTCGCCCAGGAGGCGGAGGCGGGTCCATTCAACTTCGACAGCTTCACCGAGCGGATGCAGGCGCTGGCCCAAACGGCCTACCAGCCGGCGTTGCCGCCGCTGCCCGAGGTCTATGCCGGTCTCAACTACGACGGCTACCGAATGGTTCAGTTCGACGTTCGGCGGGCCAAGTGGGCCGACGCCGACATCGGCTACCAGGTGCACGCCTTTCCGCTCGGCTGGCTGTTCAAGGAGCCGGTCGCGGTGTCCGAGATCGTGGACGGCGACGCGCATGCGATCGGCTTCGAAACGGCGGATTTCCGCATCTACGACAAGGATATCGCCGAGCGGGCCGAGAAGGAGCCCTTCCCCGGCGTGGCGGGGTTCCGGATCAACTATCCCCTGAACGAGCCCAAGAATTCCGACGAGCTCGTCTCTTTCCTTGGCGCCAGCTACTTCCGGGCGCTGGGGCACCAGAACATCTATGGGGCGAGCGCACGGGGGCTGCTGATCAATTCGTGGCGCGAGGGAGCAGAGGAGTTCCCGCGCTTCTCGGAATTCTATCTCGAAAAGCCCGCCTCGGCCGACCGGCCGCTGACGGTGTACGCCGCGCTCGAGAGCCAGAGCGTTACCGGCGCCTACCGCTTCGTCATCACCCCTGCCTCGCCCGAGCGGCAGCAGACGGCCATGGAGGTGACGGCGCGGCTGTTCTTCCGCGCCGACGTGCCAGAGCTCGGCATCGCACCGCTGACCTCGATGTTCCTGTTCGCCGAGACCAACCGCGCCGACTTCGACGACTACCGGCCGCAGGTGCATGACAGCAACGGCCTGCTGCTCGAAAAAGACGGCGGCGAGACCATGTGGCGGGCGCTCAACAACACGGACACGCTCGGCAACACCTTCCTGTGGGACGCCAACGTCAAGGCGTTCGGCCTCTACCAGCGCGACCGCAACTTCGAGACCTACCAGGATGCCGGGGCGCATTACGAGCGCCGGCCGTCGATCCGGGTCGAGCCGGTCGAGGGCTTCGGCCAGGGCACGGTGCGGCTGATCGAGATCCCCTCGCGGCTCGAGGCCGACGACAACGTGGTGGCGTTCTGGATCCCGACCGACCCGGTGAAGGCCGGGGATTCCCGCGAGTTCCACTATCGGCTGGTGTGGGGCGACCTTCTGCCGCAAGCCGATGCGCCGCTCGCATACGTTGCAGAGACACGGACCGGACAAGGCGGCATCTCGGGTATCGAGAATGCCGCGAGCCTCCGCAAGTTCGTCGTCGACTTCAGGGGCGGCGAGCTCGAGGCGATGGAGCCGGATGCGCCGCTGGAAGTTAAGGCCGAGGCTTCAGCCGGCAAGATCGTTTCCACCACCCTGTCCAAGGTGGCGGCAAACGACGTGTGGCGGCTGGTGCTCGACGTGGAAACCGACGGTCAGCCACTGATCGAACTCAAGGCAAGCGTGGCGGCAGACGGACGGCCGATCACCGAAACCTGGCTTTACCAGTGGAGAGGAGCAGCAGCATGAAGCACGAGGGACTCGAATTCGCCAGTGCGCTGCCCGATGCTCCGCTTGCCATGCCCAAGCAGGTGCTCGAGCGCCGCCGCGGCTCGGTGTTCGGCGCGCTGCGCGCCATGCTCGCGGCATTCCCGCGCTTTTCCGCATAGGAGCGCCGTTCCTATGCCGGTTGGCGGCTGCTGACATGTCGCGGCCCCTTGTCATCCGCACCACGGCCCTGCTGATCGCCGCGCTCGCGAGCGTCGGCGGCGCGTGGCTCTATTACCGCCTGATCGGCGCCGACGCGCCGGTGTGGCTCGATACCGGGCGGGCGGTGCTGTTCCTCATCACCGGGTTCTGGCTCGTGTGGGGAGGGACGACCGGCATGCTCGGGGCGCTGTGGCGCTCGAAGCCGCCCTACAGCGCGCCGATTGCCGCGCCGGAGGGTCTCACCGCCATCCTGGTGCCGATCTACAACGAGGATCCGGCCTCTACCTTCTCGCGCGTGGCGGCGATGAACCGCAGCCTGATCGAGCTGGGGATCGCCGAACGCTTCCACTTCGCCATCCTGTCGGATTCCACCTCGCTGGAAGTCGCGGCACAGGAGGTGGTGTGGTTCGACCAGCTGATGCGCGAGCCGCAGGCGCTGGGGCGGGTGTTCTACCGGCGGCGCGAGCGGAACACGGGCAAGAAGGCCGGCAATGTCGAGGATTTCATCTCGCGCTCGGGCGGCGCCTACGACTATGCGCTGATCCTCGATGCGGACAGCCTGATGGAGGGCGCCACCATCGCCCGCATGGCGTTGCGGATGGATGCGGACGCCGAGCTCGGGCTGTTGCAGACCGTCCCGGAGGTGATCCGGGCGGCGACGCTGTTCGGCCGGCTGATGGCGTTCTCGTCGGCCTATCTCTCGCCCTATTTCGCGCGTGGGCAATCGCTGATGCAGCGGCGCGAGGGCCCCTACTGGGGGCACAACGCCATCGTGCGGGTGACGGCGTTCGCCGCCAGTTGCGGGCTGCCCGTGCTGTCGGGCAAGCCGCCCTATGGCGGGCACATCCTGAGCCACGACTATGTCGAGGCGGCGCTGCTGGCGCGCGGCGGGTGGAAGGTGGAGCTCGACCCGGCGCTCACCGGCTCGTTCGAGGAGGGGCCGGAGAACCTGATCGAATACGCCAAGCGCGACCGCCGCTGGTGCCAGGGCAACCTGCAGCACCGCCGGCTGATCGGGGCGCCGGGACTGAAGTTCTGGAGCCGCTTCACGTTCGTGCAGGGGATCATGGCGTATGTCGCCTCGCCGCTGTGGCTGCTGCTGCTGATCACCAGCCTGATCGCGGCGGCGATTCCCGATCCGCGCGGTGCAGGGCCGGACGATGCGATCTGGGTGCTTGCCGCGGCGGTGGCGGTGGCGCTGCTGCTGCCCAAGCTGACAATCCTGGTGCGCGGCGCGTTCGACGGGCGTAACAGGCGGTTCGGCGGCACGTTCCGGGTTGCGGCGAGCGTATTGAGCGAGATCGCCCTCTCGACGCTGCTGGCGCCGATCATGCTGTGCTTCCAGTCGAAGGCGGTGATCGAAATCCTGCTCGGGCTCGATGGCGGCTGGCCGGCGACGCGCCGCGACGAGGCCCGCGTGGAGTTCGGCGTGGCTTTTGCCGCGAGTTGGTGGATCGTCGCCATCGGCGCCGTGACGCTGGCAGTCGCCATGGCATGGGCGCCGGGGCTGGTGCCTTGGCTGCTGCCGGTGACGGCGCCTGCGATCGCCGCGCCGCTGCTGATCGGGCTCACCTCCGTGACGCCGAAATGGCGCTGGCTGTTCGGCACGGCGACCGAGGGGCAGCCCGAGGATGTGATGGTGCTGCAGCGGCGCATCTACGAAGCGTGGACAATGCATGGGCCGGAGCTGCCCGAATCGGGACTGAGGACGGCGGGCCATGTCCTCGCCTAACGCCACCCTGCGCGAAGCTGCCGCCGGCTGGTGGCGCGGCCCGCTGGCTCGCGGCATGGCGTGGTTCGGGCCGACGCGCGTTACGGGTACCGGCGGCGAACCGCTGCGCGGGCGCGACCCGCGGCTCGACATGTTCCGCGGGCTGGCGCTGGTGATGATTTTCATCAACCACGTGCCAGGCACGATCTACGAGACCTACACCAGCCGCAATTTCGGCTTTTCGGATGCGGCAGAGGCCTTCGTGTTCATGTCGGGGATGGCGGCGGGGCTGGCCTATTCCGGCAAGTTCGTCACCGGCCCGTTGTGGACGGCGACGTCGCGGGTGTGGGCGCGGGCGCGGCAG
>JAEYTN010000579.1 GCA_023433985.1 Pseudomonadota bacterium
GAGCTGACCCAGATGCGCGAGCGCATGAAGCGGCTGCGCGTCAAGCTCGCCGACGCCATCCGCCAGCGTTCCAACAGCCACGACTTCGATTTCATCGCGGAGCACTCGGGCATGTTCTCGCTGCTCGGCCTGCCGGAAGACGTGGTCACGAAACTGAAGCTCGACGATGCGATCTACATGATCAACGACAGCCGCATCAACGTCGCCGGCATCCCCGAGGACCGGGTTGGCGAACTCGCCGACAAGCTGCTCGCCGCCATCCGCTGAAACAGCCGCCAGCGGGCCGGTTTACGCCTTGAAGCCGGCCCGAAAGGGCATACGTTAGGTCTACAAGAACACTCCCTCAGGAGGGGATAGGACCATGAAGTTCTTCGCCGATACCGCCGAGATCGAGGACATCAGGAAGCTGCAGGAATCCGGCCTTCTCGATGGCATCACCACCAACCCCTCGCTGATCGCGAAGTCGGGTCGCGACTTCAAGGAAGTCATCAAGGAAATCTGCGGCATCGTGCCCGGCCCTGTCTCCGCCGAGGTCGCGTCCACCGATTTCGACACCATCATGCAGGAAGCCCACGTGCTGGCGAAGCTCGCCGACAACGTGGTGGTGAAGCTCCCGCTCACCGTCGATGGCCTCAAGGCCTGCAAGGTGCTGACGGGCGAAGGTATCAAGACCAACGTCACGCTTTGTTTCTCGCCTAACCAGGCGCTGCTCGCGGCCAAGGTCGGCGCCACCTACATCTCGCCCTTCATCGGCCGCCTCGACGACATCAACCTCGAGGGCATGCAGCTGATCCGCGACATCCGCCAGATCTACGACAACTACGCCTTCTCGACCGAAATCCTCGCGGCCTCCATCCGCTCGCCCAACCACGTCACCGAAGCCGCCCTCGCCGGCGCCGACGTGGCGACGATCCCGCCGGCGGTCATCTACAAGCTGGCCGACCACCCGCTCACCAAGTCGGGCCTCGAGCAGTTCGTGAAGGACTGGAAGGGCACGGGGCAGTCGATCCTGTGATCGGCCTGAGCGATGGGGCGCGCTGAGCGCCCCTTCCACCGCTTCGCATGGTCCCCCTCCCCCGCTAAAGCGGTGGAGGAGCACCGCGACCTCGGTGTTCTACTTCATCAGGAGGCGGTGACCTCGCCTTGCTCCTCCACCGCGAAGCGGGGGAGGGGGACCACCCGAAGGGTGGTGGAGGGGGCGTCCGTCCTCCTCACGGGAACAGCCAATGGCCAATGAAACCATCGCCGCCGCAGTGCGCAATGCGCTGAACTCCGTCGAAATCCCCGGCGGCGGCGCCCTCGCGGGCTACGGCGGGCTGAGCGAAATCATCGTCACCACCGGCGCTGTCGCCTTTGCCATCTCCGTCGCACCGGGCATGGAGGCCGCCTTCGGCCCCGCCCGCGTCGCCGCCCAGGCAGCGGCCGAAAAGGTCGCTG
Source organism: Pseudomonadota bacterium (assembly GCA_023433985.1). GTDB lineage: Bacteria > Pseudomonadota > Alphaproteobacteria > Rhizobiales > Devosiaceae > Devosia_A. The sequence goes on from JAEYTN010000579.1 coordinate 1,438, forward strand.
AAGGCCGCAAGGTCATGGTCTCGCTGACCTCCGACCGCACCCAGGCCGCCACCGGCCAGGCCAAGGCGCAGGGCCGCCCCGGCCCCGCCCCGCGCGAAGCGGTGCCCGGCATCCGCCACATCGTCGCCGTCGGTTCGGGCAAGGGCGGCGTCGGCAAGTCCACCGTCGCCGTCAACCTCGCCCTCGGCTTCGCCGCCGAAGGCCTCAAGACCGGCATCCTCGACGCCGATCTCTACGGCCCGTCGATCCCGAAACTCCTCGGCCTCGAAGGCAAGCCTGCCGTACGCGAGGACGGCATCTTCTCCCCGCACGAAGCCTATGGCCTCAAGGCCATGTCGATCGGCTCGATGCTGACGCCCAACCAGGCGGTCGTCTGGCGCGGCCCCATGGCCACCTCCGCCCTCCGCCAACTGCTGCGCGAAAGCGACTGGGGCGGCCTCGACGTGCTCGTCGTCGACCTGCCGCCCGGCACCGGCGACATCCAGATTTCGCTGGTCCAGCAGGTGCCGCTGACCGGCGCCGTCATCGTCTCGACTCCGCAGGATCTGGCGCTGATCGATGCCAAGAAGGCCATCGACATGCTCCGCCGCACCAATGTGCCGCTGCTCGGGCTGGTCGAGAACATGAGCTACTTCGTGGCCCCCGATACCGGCAAGCGCTACGACATCTTCGGCCATGGCGGCGCCCGCACGGCCGCCGAACGGCTGGACCTGCCGTTCCTCGGCGAAATCCCGCTGCACATGGCGATCCGCGAGACCTCCGCTGCCGGCCGTCCGAACCGATATCGCCGCGCTGATCACGGTGGACCGGGTCGCGCTGACCGATATCGACCGCCGCCAGTCGCTGGCCCGCTGGGCCGCTTCCGGCCAATGCCACGTCGCCGAACGGGCGGGCAGGGTGGTGGGCTATGTGGCGCTGACCAAGGCCTTCTTCCACAAGCCCTTCGTCGAACTGCTGATCGTCGCCCAGGATGACCGCCGTTCCGGCGTCGGCCTGGCGCTGATCGAGCACTGCAAGACCGCCACGGCGGATGAGCCCAAGCTCTGGAGCTCCACCAACCGCTCCAACGCCCCGATGCGGGCGCTGCTGGCCAAATCAGGCTTCATCGAAAGCGGTGTGGTCGAGAACCTCGACGAGGGCGATCCCGAGATGATCTTCCTCCTCCGCCGCGCGCCAACAGGCCTGTAGCCCGTCGAAAAACCGCAGCGTCTGCCGACAAGGTGACAGGGCGCGAGTCGGCTGCTATGAAATCGATTTCATAAGCCGCAAGGATCGGCGCCTATCAACACCACTACGCCCGATGGGGCCGTCAGGGAGGGGTCATGTTTTCTGTAGACCGCAAGGATTTCGGGCCGAATTTCGTCTTCGGCGCCGCCACTGCCGCCTATCAGATCGAGGGCGGCCAGACCGACGGTCGCGGCTCGTGCATCTGGGATACCTTCGCCGCCACGCCGGGCAATGTGAAGAATGCCGATGACGGCCGCGAGGCCACCGATCACTACAACCGCTGGCCGGAAGATCTCGACCTGATCCGCGACGCCGGCTTCGAGGGTTACCGCTTTTCCATCGCCTGGCCGCGCCTGATCCCCGAGGGGACCGGCGAGGTGAATCGGGCCGGCCTCGACTTCTACGATCGCCTGATCGACGGCATGCTTGAGCGCGGCATCAAGCCCTA
>JAEYTN010000019.1 GCA_023433985.1 Pseudomonadota bacterium
CCGACACCTCCCCCGCCCCGCGGGGGAGGAGATGAGCAGTCGACCTCAGCTGACGCTGAACTTCAGCAACTTGATCGCGTCGAAGTCCTGCACGCCGCCGCCCACGCGCTTGGTGGTGTAGAACAGCACGTAGGGCTTCGCCGTGTACGGGTCGCGCAGCACGTTCACCCCGGTGCGATCCACCACCAGATACCCGCGCCGGAAGTCACCGAACGCCACGGGCGTGGTCCCCGCCCCGATGTCCGGCATGTTCTCGGCCTCCACCAGCTCGAAGCCGAGCAGCGTCGCCTTGGCTCCCGCTGCCACGCCCGGCTGCCACAGGTAGTTGCCGTCGGCGTCCTTGAACTTCCGCACCGCACCTTGCGTCTTGCGGTTCATCACCCACGACGCGTTCTGCCGGTAGCCGGCCTTAAGCGTGTAGACGAGGTCGATCAGCTTGTCGGACGGATCGTCCACCGGCCAGCCACCCGACACGCCGGTCAGCAGGAACCCGATCTTCTCCCATTCCCAGCTGCCCTCGGCCACCTGGGTTTCCTGCAGGAAGCCCTTGGGCTTGTTGGTGCCGTTGCCGTTGACGAAGGCCGCCGTCTCCTGCTCGGCGAAGGCGGCGTTCACCTCCTCGGCCAGCCAGGCGCCCACGTCCACCGCTGCATCGTCGAGGAAGGCCGCCGTCCCCGCCGGCATGGCGTAGAGCTCGGCCGTGGGGAAATCGAGCGCGTCGATGGTCGGCGAGGCCGTCTCGGTCCGCGCCCCCGTCTCCGCCACCCAGCCCGTCGCCGGCCCAGTCAGCGACACCGGCTTCTTGTAGACGCTCGACGACACCGCCCGTACCGAAGCAATGGCGCGGATCGGAGACACCGCCGTCAGCCGGCGCGTAATCTCGTTCTCCGTCTCACTCGGCACCAGGTACCCGCCATCCGGGTTCGAGCCAATCGACAGCGCCTTCTCCTCGCCGCGCTTCACATAGGCCGAGAACGCCTCCTTGTACTCGTCGCCGGCTTCCGGACGTCCCGCCTCGAGCGCCGGGCGCGAGCGCTCCAGCGCCACGCGGTCCATCGCCGCCTTGGCGCCATCGAGCGCCGCGTTCAGCCGGCCCAGCTTCTCCTCGGTCAGCGCATCGGCCGAGCCGCGACGCTCCAGTTCGGCGATCCGGTCGTCATTGGTGCGCTTGAACTCCTCGAACGCCCCCCTCAGCTCGGTGAGCAGGCCCTCGGTATCGCGCGCAGCCACGCCCGCCGTCGCCTTGCTCTCAAGGCCGGCGGTCCCAAAATCAGTCATCGATGTCCCTCTAGTGCTTAAGAAGCGAAATGGCCGCCCGGAGCGATCCGTCCAGCTGCGACCGGTTGAGGCCGTCACCGGCCGCGATCCTGGCCTCCGCCAGCATCGGAAACGTCACGACGGAGATCTCCCACAGCTCCACCGCCCACAGGCGCCGGTGCCCTGTCCCTGCATCGCGGGTAGCGCGCACGGTGCGAAAGCCGATCGACAACCCATCGATCGCCCGCCGTTCGATCAGCGCCCGTAGCGCATCGGCCCGCGGCACGCCCGGCACCAGCCGCCCCTCGACCCAAAGCCCATAGCCATCCTCGCGGGCGACGTCCCAGGTGCCGACCGGCTCCTTCGGATCGTGCTGGAACAGCATGCGAAGCTTTCCTGCCCCGCGCCGCTGGAGCGATTTCGCGAACGCCCCCGGCATCACGATGTCGCCAGCCTCGTCGAGCCGCCCGAAGGCACTGGCATAGCCCGCGAACCGCCCATCCGCGTCGATCGGAATGGACGCCATCACGTCTTAACCGCCGTGGCCGGCCGGGGCTTGGGCGCCCGCCGCGAAGGCTTGGCCAGCGTGCCGGCGAGATGCCAGGCAAACTGCCGAAACACTTCCCCCGAATTGTCGGAACCCTTCTTGTCCCCCACCTTCACTTCTCCCGGCGAAACAATTGATTGAGCGTGGAAATCTCTTTGACGAAATCGTTGAACCGCCGATTGGCGGCGACCAGTTCCTTGAGGCTCCAGACGAGCAACCCCGTCGCCCCCATCGCCCACGCGAACAGCGCCAGATGCGCCAGATCCCCACGCGTCACGATCGATTTGGTGAGCTCATCCATTGGTGGTCTCCTAAATGGACACCCCCGCAGGCTGCGGGGGTGAACGTGTGGCCTAAACCATGGCATCGTCCGTCGACACCGGAGCCGCCGATGCCGACAGTTCTTCGAGTTGCGGGATACCGCTTCTATTTCTACAGTCGCGAGAACGATGAGCCGCCCCACATCCACGTGGAGTGGGGTGACAACCTCGCCAAGTATTGGCTTGAGCCGGTCGAACTGGCATCATCCAGGCGCTTCAGAGCGCACGAGCTGGCACCAGTCCGCTCGCTGGTCGTTCAGCATCGAGACGAGTTCCTGAAGGCCTGGCATGACCACCTTGACGATTGAGACCGATCCCCTGGCCACCGACGTCCGCGTCGACGATGCCATGTTGCATGTCGCGCTCGACGATGGCCGCGAGCTATCCGTTCCGCTCGAGTGGTTCCCCCGCCTCCGCGACGGCTCGCCGGCCGATCGCGCCAACTGGCGCTTCATCGGTCACGGCGAAGGCATCCACTGGCCGGGGCTGGATGAAGATGTTTCCGTCCTCGGCCTGCTCTCCGGCAAGCGCCGCAGGCAGCGCGCCGCCTAAACCCCAAGCATCGCCCGCTTCTCCGCGTCGGTGAGGAACTCCGCGGCCCCCACCCGCGCCCAGAGGGCCGCCCGGTCCTCGGCCAGCGCCTCGACGCCCTCCGCCTCCGCCACCAGCTTCACCCCGCCGAACCCCGCCCCGAGCCAGAAGCTCAGGTCGTCCGCCACCCGCCGCACCAGCGGGATTACCGTGCCGCGCCAGAAGGCCCGGTTGGCCTCCGCGTAGTTGGCGTAGGTATTGTCGCCGGGGATGCCCAGCAGCATCGGCGGCACGCCGAAAGCGAGCGCGATCTCCCGTGCCGCCGCATGCTTCAACTCCACGAAATCCAGCTCCGCGGGCGAGAGCGCCATCGGCTTCCAGTCGAGCCCGCCCTCCAGCACCAGCGGTCGGCCGGCATTCTGCGCGCCCTGGAAATTCGCCTCGAGCTCACCCTTCAGCCGGTTGAACTGGCTCTCCGTCAGCCCGGTATCGGCCGAGTAGATCAGCGCTCCGCTCGGCCGCGCCGCGTTGTCGAGCAGCGCCTTGTTCCAGTCCGCCGCGGCGTTGTGGATGTCGAGGCTCTGCGCCGCGGCCTCGAGCGGCGCCATGCCGTAGTGGTCGTCGAGCGGGTGGAACAGCGCCAGGTGCAGCACCTCGGCCACCGGCCGCGGCTCGAGGCTCAGTTGCCGGGTCCGCCCGCCGGCCGTGTAGCCGTATCCCACCGGATGCCCGTCGCGCCCCAGCGCCACCCGCACCCGGTCGGGCCGCAAGGCATAGATCGCCTTCACCTCGCCATCGAGCGTCACCGCCTCGAGATAGGCGTTCCCTGCCGTCAGCAGATAGGCATAGACCCCCTCCAGCAGCTCCGCCCCGCCCACGCGCGGGTTGGGCCGCGCCAAGAGCGCGGCCAGCGGATGCTCGGAGAGCTTCCGCCCACCCTCCTCCACCACCAGCGGCACGCGGGTCGCGGCCTCCGCCACCATGCGCACGCAGCGATAAACCACCGGGTTCTTCATGAACCCGTTGCCCGCCAGGCTCACGAAGCCCCGCCGCGACCAGCTTGCTTCCGAAAGCGCCGACAGTGAAA
>JAEYTN010000076.1 GCA_023433985.1 Pseudomonadota bacterium
TCGTCCCGCTCAGCCGCTCATGTCCGAACCGATGGATCTCGCCCAGCAGATCGGCGAGCCGCCGGGCCGCGTGATCCACCAGCGCCCTGCCCTTCTCCGCCGTAGCCGCACGCGCGTCACCGGCCGCGCCCGACGGGTGCAGGTCCTGCATCATCCAGCCGAAGCCGCCCATCCGCCCGCCGCCGGGGTCCGATTGCAGCAGCGCGAACGCACTGTCGAGCTCGCGCGCCTGCGACGGAAAGTCGGCGACGAACTCCTTCGCCACCAGCTCCGGCCGCAAGTGCAGCATCATCGCCGTCTCGATCGCCCCCGCATGGATGCCAAACTCCATCTCCTCGGCCGAGAACAGCCCCTCCGGATACCCGGCGTCGAACCAGCTCGCATAGAAGGCCAGCACCGAGCACCGCTGCCTGAGCAGCAGCGCCGTCGGCTGCAGCAGCCGCACCTGCCCGCCATGCGAGTTGAACAGGATAAGCTTCTTCACCCCGGCGCGGATCGCCCCTTCGAGCGCCGTCGTCCATATCTCCATGATCGCCGACGGCGGGTGCGAGAGCGTCCCCGGATAGCTCAGGTGCTCGTGCGAGGTGCCGATCGTCTGCTCGGGCAGCACCACCAGCGGCAGCTCGGCCGGGACCAGCTCCAGCATCCGGCTGACGATGCCGCGATTGATCAGCGCGTCCGTCCCGAGCGGCATGTGCGGCCCATGCTGCTCCACCGCCCCCGTAGGCAGGAGCGCGATAGTCCCTTCGGGCAGCGCCGCCACTTCCCGCGTCGAAAGCTCGATCCAGTAGCGCGAGCTAGGCATGGGCCACTCCTTCCAGTCGTTGCGCCACGGCCTTGAGGTCGAGCCGGTTCACCGCCTCCACCTCCACTGCCGTGCTGCTGTCGATATCCATCTCGCCATAGGCCGCGGCGATGGCGCCGGCGATCATGGCGATGGTGTCGCTGTCATTGCCGCCATTCACCGCGGCAAGGATCGCCTGCCAGGGGGAGAATCCCGCCGCGATCACCAGCCCGATCGCCACCGGCACCGCCTCGGCCATCGCTACCCCATTGCCGATGACCGCCTCGAGTTCGCTTATCGCCTCCTGTGCCCGGCCACGGAAGTCGCCGCCGATCCGCACCGCGAGCTTGATCCGCCGCACCACGTCCGGCCCGCCGGTGACCCGGCCATGCGCCCGCGCCTCCGCCTCCCCGGCCCGCGCCGCTTCGATCGCGGCCGACACCATGCCTTCGCGAGGCCCTCCGCCGATACCCAGGGCGATTGCGCCTGCCACCGCCGCCGCGCCGGCATAGGCGATCAGCGTATTGTGGGTCGGCGCCGCCAGTATCGTCGCGAGCCGCGCCGCCTCCACGACATTGCCCGGCCTCAGGCAACCGGCCACCGGCGCCCGCATTGCCCCGCCGTTCGAGGTACCGAACACGCAAGAATAGACGCCCGGATCGGCCACCGTCTCGGCCGGCACCCCGGCCCGCAGCTTTTCGACCGCCACCCGCGTCGTCGGCCCGGCGAAACGCGTGAACATCTCCGCGTCCTCGGTCCATAGTAGCAGCCCGTCGATCGCATCCCGCGGCCCGGGATTGCCGCGCGCGCGGATCGCAACCTCCGCCATCGCCAGCATCTGCGTCGCATCGTCCGTCAGCCGCCCCGGCTGGAGCCCCTTGGCGAACGGTGCCAGCGGCGGCGGCGGCATCAGCCGCTTCACCGGCCCGCCGAACACCCTGACGATCTCGTCGCGATGCATGCCCTCGGTGGCGGCCCCCAGCGCATCGCCCACACAGGCGGCGAGCAACACCGAGCGGATCCTGTCGGCGAGCATCAGTTCACGCCCCCCTGCCCGCTGCCCGCCGTCTCGGCCAATGCCGCCTCGAGCGAGCGGAAGTCGATCGGCCGCCCCATCAGGAACCACCCGGCCGCATAGTTGGCGAGCGCCGCCGCCTGCATCGGCGATTTGCCCTCGGCCAGCGCCAGCGCCAGCGTCGCGATGAACGTGTCGCCCGCGCCGGTGGTGTTCTCCGCCTTGAGCCGCAGCGCCGGGTAGTGGACGATCCGCCCCTCCGCGCACACCACCACGCCCTCGGCCGCCAACGTCACGCAGGCCGCCTTCCGCCCGTTGGCCAGTTCCCACGCGAAGCTGCGCGCCGAGTCGAGGCTCGCATCGCCGTACCGGGCGGCCAGCAGCTGCGCATTGGTGCAGATCACGTCCACCCCGCGCGCCGCCTCCATCGCCGCCTCCCAGCCCCAGCGGTCGATCTCGGGCCATTCGAGGTCGATCAGGCCCATCCCGCCGGCCACCCGCACCCGCTCCACCGCCTGCTTCACCGCCTGCGGATGAAACAGATGCGTCACCAGCACAGCGCCCGGCTCGTAGTGCGATTGCGCGCCATAGCGGAGCAGCAGCTCCTCGGCCACCGGCACGATGACGATCGCCTTCTCGCCCGAGCTGTCGATCATCAGCAGCGCGATCGGTGTCCGTTCGCCCTGCAGCCGCAGGATCGCATCGGTGCGGATGCCCGCCGCGTCGAAAGCCGCGATCAGCTTGTCGCCCTCGCTGTCGGCCCCCACTGCCGTCTGCAGCTGCACGTCCGCGCCCAGCCCCGCCGCCGCCCGCGCCACGAACGAAGCCGGCCCGCCGGGCTGGTATTCCGTCCGCGACGCGAACGTCTTCTCGTCCCGCCCCGGGATCATCGGTACGTAGAGATTCATGTCGAGCGCCACGACGCCGAGCACATGCACCGAAGCCGGCATCAGCTGTTCCCGCCTGCATGGTTGAGCCGCTCGCCGGTCTCGGTCGCGAACGCCACCGGCACCGCATCCGGCACGGCAATCCCCACCTCCGGCCCGAAATCGACGCTTCCCCCGGTCACCCGCACCTGCAGCACCT
>JAEYTN010000165.1 GCA_023433985.1 Pseudomonadota bacterium
GCCGAACACCGAGCGGTGGAGCGTGAACCACGCGATGATCGCCACCACGGCCAGCACATAGACCGAGACCGGCACGCCGCCAATGCGGGCGACGAAGAAATCGAGACCCGGATACTCGGAGCCGAAGGGGAAGCCGGCGGTCGCATCGGCCGTGTAGCCGCGGGCGACGCCACGATAGATGAGGAGGCCGCAGAGCGTCACCACGAAAGGCTGCATCCTGAGCCTGGTGATGAGCAGGCCGTGGATGAGGCCGAGCAGCAGCCCGAGGACCATGACGATGGCGAAGGCGATGGGCCAGGGCACGCCCTTGTTGCCAACTAGATCTACAAAGAGCACGCCGAGCAATGCGATCATCGAGCCTGCGCTGAGGTCGATGCCGCCGGTGATGATGACGAAGCCCTGGGCGATGGAGAAGAGGCCGAACAGGCCAATCAGATTCGCCGTATTGGCGAGGTTCTGCGGGCCGAGAAAGGCGGGGTTGCGGAGATAGACACCCAGGCCGACGATGACGATGAGGACGAGAAGCCCCAGGTCTTTCTTGTTCATGGTTTCCCTCAGGCTGTCTTCTTCAGCGACTTGCCGATCGCCAGTGTCAGCACGTTTTCCTCGGTGAAATCGGCGCGCTCGAGGTAGCCGGAAATGCGGCCCTCGTGCATGACGGCGATGCGGTCGGAGACGCCGATCACCTCCTCCATGTCCGACGAGATCATCAGCACGGCGACGCCCCGATCGGCGAGGCCGCGCATCAGCCGGTAAATCTCGGCCTTGGCGCCGACGTCGATGCCGCGGGTCGGCTCGTCGAAGATCAGCACCCTGGGCTTCATGGCGAGCCACTTGGCCAATACGACCTTCTGCTGGTTGCCGCCCGAGAGGCTGCCGGTGCGGGTGAGCACGGTGGGCGCCTTGATGCCGAGTTCGCGGCGGCTCGCCTCGGCCTGCTCGCGCTCCCTCGCGGGCGCTACGAGGCCGCCGGGGGCGAAGGCCGGGAGGTTGGGCAGAGAGATGTTCTCGGCGATGGAGAGATCGAGCAGGATGCCGGCGCCCTTCCGGTCCTCGGGGACGAGGAAGATGCCCTGCTTCACCGCGTCGGAGGCGGTGGCGAGGTGCACGGGGCGGCCATCGAGGCTGACGCTGCCGGCAAAACTCGCGTCAATGCCGAAGAGGACGCGCGCCAGCTCGGTGCGGCCGGAGCCCACGAGGCCGGCGAGGCCGAGGATCTCGCCCGAGTGGAGGTCGAGGTCTACGTCGTGCCCGGGGTAAGCGGCGGTGCGGACGCCGCGGGCCGAGAGCACGGCGGCGCCGGGGCTGGATTTCGGCGCGGCGTAGGCGACCTTGAGGTCGCGGCCGATCATCAGCTTCACCAGCCGGTCGTGGTTGATCCCGGCCTTGTCGAGCGTGCCGACGAGGACGCCGTCGCGCAGCACGACCACGCGGTCGCAGGCGGCCTCGATCTCGGCGAGGCGGTGCGAGATGAAGAGCACCGCGATGCCCTCGGCCTTGAGCCCGGCGATCACCTCGAGCAGCTTTTCGGTTTCGCTGAGCGGCAGCGAAGACGTCGGTTCGTCGAGGATGACGAGGCGGGCCCGCATGGTCAGCGCCTTGGCGATCTCGACCATCTGCTGCTGGGCGAGCGACAGCCGGCTGACGGGGGTATCGGGCGCGAAGGTGGCGCCGAGGCGCCTGAGGTAGGGCGCGACGTCGGCGCGCATCTTCCGGTCGTCGACGAGGTTGAGGATGCCGCCGGCGCGCGGCTCGCGGCCGATGAAGACGTTGGCGGCCACGTCGAGATTGTCGAAGAGGTTGAGCTCCTGGTGGACGAAGGCGATGCCTGCCCGCATGGAGCCCCCGACGGTCAGCCCGTCATAGGGGACGCCATCGATGGTCACGGTGCCGGAATCGGGCTTGGTGACGCCGCCGAGAATCTTCATCAGCGTCGACTTGCCGGCGCCGTTTTCGCCGACGATGCCGATCACCTCGCCGGGCGCGACGGTCATGTCGAAGCCGGCCAGCGCCACGACCCCCGGATAGGTCTTGCGCACACCGGCAAGCTCGAGGAACGGGCGCGCGGCCTCCCCGCCATCAGGCATCAGAAACTTCCCCACCGTTTCCCGCCGGCTGCGACGCTAGCATTGGACGGGAGTGCCGCATAGCGGAACAAGGAACGGGCGGCACGGCCGAGGCCGGGTGCCGCCCGCGTGGCACGATCAGCCGGCGATCTTGGCCTTCAGGTCGGCCTCGAACTCGTCGACATTGTCCTTGTTGATCACCTTGGTGGGCACGATGATCAGCTTGTCTTCCGGCACGCCGGACTTGTCGCCCTCGAGGTACTTGGCCATCAGCAGCATGCCCTGGTAGCCCCACTCGAAGGGCTGCTGCACGACGGTGGCAGCGAAAGAGCCTTCCTTCACCGCACCAAGGGTCACCGGGTCCTCGTCGAAGGCGACAACGGTGATCTGACCCAGCTTGCCGGCGGCCTGCAGGGCCTCGTAAATCTTGGGCGGATTGTAGGAATAGAAGCCGACCATGCAGTTGATGTCGGGGTTGGCGACGAGCACGTCGTCGACATTGGTGCGGGCCTTGGTGAAATCGACGTCGTCGCCGCGCACGTCGACCAGCTCGATGCCCTTGCCCTCGATCGCCTGGCGGAAGCCGGCGATGCGCTCGACGGCGTTGTCGGCGCCGAGGAAGCCTACAAAGCCCATGCACTTGCCTTCCTTGCCGGCCATGGCCTTCACCATTTCCTCACCGGCCTGGACGCCGGCTAGGGTGTTGGAGGAGCCGAGATAGGCGATACGGTCCGAGGCGGGTGCGTCGGAGTCGGTGGTGAAGAGCGGCACCTGCGCGGCGATGCGGTTGAATGCGTCGATGGAGTTCTTCGGATCGGCGGACGAGATCATGATCGCGTCTGTGCCGGCCGCAACGAGGTCGTCCATCAGCGCGTTCTGCAGCGCCGCTGTGCCCTGGGCCGGGTACTTGAACTCGAGCTCGTAGTTGGGCAGCTCGCCTTGCGCCTTCTTCACGCCGGCCTCGGCCAGCTTCCAGAAATCGGACGCCGCATTCACCACGAAGGCGAGCTTCGGCTTGTCCTGAGCCATGGTGCCGGTCGACAGCGCCAGGCCGGCGGCCAGCACGGCCGCCAGGCTGATAAGTGACTTCATCTGTTCCTCCCTCGCCGCCCGCGGCGGCATTTGCTGCACGTACCTCACGGGACCCTCCCAAGACCCCGCTCACCAGTTGTCCTGGCGGTACGCGGCGCATCCTTGCACAAGAACAATATTAGTCAAGCCACCGATATGAGGCTCGAAACGTCCGAAATGACGCCAAGATCACGGACTTCTTGCCTGCCCGTTATTGTGTTCCCCAATGTTCACTGCGTCAGGCCGCCAATTCTCAGCGGGCCGCGGCCGCGGCACCTGCGGGCAGCGTGCCGGCGAACAGGGTCCGGGCGAGAAGGCCCGGATCCTGCGTGGGATCGTGGGCGAGGTGCAGGGCGAGCTGGCGGTAGAGGCGCAGCAGCGGCTCGAACTGCGACTTCGGGATGTAGCGGCTATCTGCCTGCAGCACGGCGACATCGGCATGCTGGGCTTCGAAGTAGAGCGTGGTGATCTCGCTGTCACGGAAGGCGTTCCAGCGGAAGGCGCCGTCGTCGACCTCGCGCGGGGGGAGCTCGCCCGCCGCATCCTGTTCGGAGCGCGGGATGTGCACGTTGAGCCAGCAGTCGAGTTCCACCGGCCCGCCGGCCTCGCCAGCGGCAACCTTGAGCTCCTGCATGCTCCGTGGGGAGATGGACGAGTGCTGCGAGGCGCGCAGGACCGCGGCGTAGTTGCGGCGGAGCAGCTCGCCGAACGGGGCGCCACCGCTTTCGAGGATCAAAGGCGCGCCCTGTGAATAGGGCGCAATGGAGAACATGGTTCGCCGCACGAGACGGTTGGCGGAAAGGGCGAGCACATGGAATGCGCCGAGCCCGAACCAGCGATCCGCGATGACGGCGGCGAGGGACGAGATCACGACCGTCTCCGAGACTCGGAACTCGCGCGCCAGCCGGCCGACGGCCCTGCCCATGGCGGCGGAGCGCACCTGGGCCTGCCACCAGCCGCGCTCATCGGAGGCGACAGTGGAAGCGGCGGCGAGCGAGGGTGGGAACTTCGCCAGCGTGGCGCGCCAGTAGTCGTGGCCCTGCCTCTCCGCCGCGCGGCCTTCGGGCGAACTCTCCCAGCTCCACTGGTCGAACGGGTGCCAGGGCGGTGGGGCATCGGTATTTGCGCGTAGCTCGCCGCGGAACAGCCCATCGAGCTCGCGCCGGAGCAGCCCCCACCCCCAGCCATCCGTCACCATGTGGGAGAAGACGACGAGCAGGAGACGGGCAGGACCGGTGCCGAACAGGTAAATCCGCGCCGGGAAGGCGAGGCGATCGAAGACCTGCTTGCGCAGCGTCTCCAGGACCGCCTCGTCCGGAGGCCCGGGCCGGAGTTCGATGTCGAACGCGACGTCGGCGAGGACGGTCTGCCGCAGTTCGCCCTGCTCGTCGCGGTGGAGCAGCGTGCGCAGCGACTCGTGGCGGGTGAAGATTTCCCGCAGCCGGGCTGCGACGGCATCGAGGCCGAGGTCTGCCCCGATCTCGATCCGCATGCCGAAATTGGTGTGACCATTGTTCCGGCCCAGCCCCTCCATGATGTCCCAGATATAGGCCTGACCGTGGGTCAGCGGCACATCGGCCACGAGGCGGCCATCGACATGGAAGGCGACGCGATGGGTCGCGGGGTGTTCGGACATGCAGCCTCCCGACGGCGCGGCGATCCACGGTCCGCGCGGCCGCAAGCGTAGCGGCGACACGCAGCCGGCGTAAGTAAGTAATCCTTCATAGTAGTCAAATTCTTCCATGTTGAGGATAGTTCATGCTGAGCCGTCCGACCATCGCGACAAGGTTCGTTGAACACAGTCATCAGTATTGTTTCTGGCGTTACGTAGGCCGTTTTACGTACACCGATGCTTCAGGGATGTATGAAGTGCAGCATCTGGCGCGCAATGAGGTAGCGACGAGCTACTCGGCGGAAAACAAGCCGAGGTTACATGTCGGGATCGGCGAAGAGTTCTTCATCGAAACGACGGATCGGCTGGCCGAGTACGAGGGTTCGCATTCGGACGATATCCTGAAATCGATGACGGGGCCGGTCTATGTCGAGGGTGTGGAGCCGGGCGACTCGATCCGGGTGGAGATACTCGACATCCAACTGCCGCTCGACCGCGGCTGGATCATCACTACCGGGCGCGGGCCGCTCAAGGGTCGCGTGCCGGCGCTGCTGAAGCGCCGGGTGGCGATCACGGAACGAGGTGTGATGTTCAACGACGACATCACGCTACCTTTGCGGCCGATGATCAGCCGGGTGGGCGTGGCGCCCGCGACCGGCCAGATGGCCAGCATCGCCAAGGGGGAATTCGGCGGGGCGATGGGCAACACGCTCGTCACCAAGGGCTCGACGGTATTCCTGCCGGTCTACCACAAGGGCGCCCTGCTCACGTTCGGCGACGGGCATGCGGCGCAGGGCGACGGCGAAGTCTCGGCCTCGGCGGTGGAGTGCGCGGTCGACATCGTGGTGCGGGTGACGCGGGAGGAGCGCTTCAAGGTACAGCGGCCGCTGATCACCACGCCGACACATGCCATGACCTCGGGCGAGGGCGAGACCATGGAGGCCGCCGTGCATGTCGCGGTGATCGCCATGGTGGAACTGCTGATGGAGCAGCTCGGGGTGAGCGAGGTCGATGCGGCAATGCTGATCAGCACCTCGGCCGACGTGCGCTTCGGGCTCGCGGGCTACCCGCCCTACACGATCACTGTCGCGATCCCGCGCAGCGTGCTGCCGCTCTAGTCCGACCCCGATGACCGCAGAGGGACACTTCGACACGATCTTTGTCGGCGCCGGGCCATCCGGCATCGGCCCCCTGGTCAACGCGGCGGGAACCGGGCGGCTCGAGGAAGTGCTGGCCGAACCGGTGGCGGTGGTGGATGCCGGCAGCGAGATCGGGTCGGGTAGCATCGGCCGGTACCTGATCAACACCAATTCGCGGGGCGGGTTGTTTCTCGAGGCGTTGCGGGACGAGCGCGCAGCCGGTCTGGCGGGAGCCGCTCGGAGCGAGGTGGCAGCGGCCGTCCGGTCGCGGCCGGAGGCGCCGGTGTCGATGCA
>JAEYTN010000214.1 GCA_023433985.1 Pseudomonadota bacterium
ATGGTGGTGCGGCTAGGACTCGTACAGCTGCCACACCGTTTCCTGCTGCATGCTGGTGTCCTGCACGATCACCTTGGCGCTCGCAGTGCCGCTGTCGCGCGCTTCCTGTACCGCCGCGCTGATCGCCTCCTCGCGGGAGTCAAAATGGCCTGCGATCTCGCCGCGCGAGCTGTACTGCCAGACCCCGTCCTTCTGCGAAACGATGAAGTGTAGCTCGGTCATCGGATCCTCCGGCCTCACTAACGTCGAGCCTGCCTGTTGCGTTGCTCGCCCCGCGTCTCGACCGGGGCGCGGAACGTTTCCCATGCGCGTCGGTTGACGCTGGACCAAATGGGAAGGAGTGCACCATGGCCAATAAGATGCCTTCGATGGTGGCCCTGCTGGGCCTGCTGGCCGTCGCCGGCTACCAGAACCGCGACAAGATCGGCGAGGCGATCAAGCGCCTGCAGAACGAAACGCCATCCGACGCTCCGACCGGCGGAGGCGGCATCCTCGGCGGGCTGCTGGGTGCCGCCGCCGGCAGTGGCGGCCTGACCGGCGGCCTTGCCGACCTGATGAACAGCTTCCGCAACGCCGGCCAGGCCGACGTCGCCGATTCCTGGGTCACCCCCGGCGTGCCCACCAAGGGCCTGACGCCCGAACAGGTGGAGCAGGCTGTGGGCGCTGAAAACCTCGAGGAGTTGTCGGCCCGCACGGGGCTTAGCCGCGACGAGCTGCTGCAGCGCCTCTCGACCGCCATTCCGGAGAATGTCGACCGGCTCACGCCCGACGGCCGGTTCCCCACCGAGGACGACGCGCGCCAGTTCTTCACGGCCGGAACCGCCTGAGCCTCGCATCCGCCGGTCGCCCGATACTCGCTGACCTTCGGAACCCTCGCGGCGCGGTCGTGAACCGGCCGCGCCGAAGGCTTGAAACCTTATTTCGACTGCCTAAATTGTCCCGCGCCGGTCGCTGCATGGGGCCGGCATGTCCCGGAGGCAGCGATGCCTCCCCGTACCTATGTGCTCCTGTGGAGATGTAGCTATGAGGACAGACCTCAACCTTGCTGAAACCTTCAACCTGGCCGATGCCACCGTGTCCGACAGCGACTTGCTCGGCTTCAACCGCCCGCGCGACATCGTCGCAGACCCGGTCCTGACGCTCGCTCGCAAGCGGCAGCTCCTGGCCTACTGGGCCTCGGACATTCATGCCGTGGCCGGAGCGCCGGCCCTGCGCACCTACGCCTTCGGCCCCACGGTGCTGATCGACGATATCCAGGAAGCGCTGCAGGCGCTGGACGAGATGGTCGACATTCCGGCGCTTGGCTCGCAGAGCACGAGTAGCGTGGCGGCGTAGCTGGCGGAGCAAGTTGGTCCGGGCCCGGATCGTCGGGCGACGTCCTGTTGCTAACCCCGGCGCGAAAGTGCCGGGGTCTTTCGCTTGCGGCTACCCGCGATCAGCCGTGCCATGGCTCCGACGGCCCCCGGCATGGTCGCTTTCACATAGCTCACCTGCTGCGCTGCCGCGCAACCCGGCGCCTGCCGGCTCGTTCCCGCCTTACGACAACACGCGGGAGCGCATCTTGGACAAGACGATCGAAGCTGGTGACCCCACCGAGCTCGGTGCCAACTGGAACGGCGACGGCACGAACTTCGCAATCTTCTCGGCTCACGCCGAACGGGTCGAACTCTGCCTATTCGACGAGGCGGGCAACGAGACGCAACGGCTGACCCTGCCCGAGTACACCGACGAGATCTGGCACGGCTTCGTGCCCGGCGTTGGCCCGGGCCAGCTCTACGGCTACCGCGTTCACGGGCCGTACGACCCCGGGAACGGCCATCGCTTCAACCCCGGCAAGCTGCTGCTCGACCCTTATGCTCGTGAGCTCCGGGGCGAGATCGAGTGGTCGAATGCCCAGTTCGGCTATGATACCGAGAGCGAGGAGAAGGACCTGTCCTTTTCGGAACTCGACAGCGCAGCCGGCATGCCCAAATCCGTGGTCGTCGACCCGGGCGCCTATGACTGGGGCAGCGACAGGAAGCCCAGCATAGCTTGGGCTCAGACGATCTTCTACGAGACCCACGTCAAGGGTTTCACCCAGCTCCATCCGGCCATTCCCGAGGAGCTTCGCGGCACCTACGAAGGCCTGTCGCAGCGGGAGATCGTCGACTACGTGAAGAGCCTCGGCATCACCTCGGTCGAGCTCCTGCCGATCCACGCCTTCCCCGATGACGATTTCCTGCTGAAGAAGGGCCTCCGCAATTACTGGGGCTACAACACGATGGGCTTCTTCGCCCCGGCGAGCCGCTACTACGGCCCGAAGGGCATGGCAGGCTTCCGCGACATGGTGCGCGCCTTCCATGACGCCAATATCGAGGTGATCCTCGACGTGGTCTACAATCACACCGCCGAAGGCAACGAAATGGGGCCGACGCTCTCGTTCAAAGGCATCGACAACTTCTCGTACTATCGCACTATGCCGGACGACGCGCGCTACTACATCAACGACACCGGCACCGGGAATACGGTCAACACCAGCCATCCGCGCGTGCTGCAGCTCATCACGGATTCGCTCCGCTACTGGGCCGAGCACATGCATATCGACGGTTTCCGCTTCGATCTTGGCACCATCCTCGGCCGTGAGCCTCATGGTTTCGACCAGCGGAGCGGCTTCTTCGATGCCGTGGGGCAGGATCCGGCGCTCGCCAGGGTGAAGCTTGTCGGCGAACCGTGGGACGTTGGGCCGGGCGGCTACCAGGTCGGCGGCTTCCCGCCGGGCTGGAGCGAGTGGAACGACAAGTACCGCGACACCATCCGCGACTACTGGAAGGACACCGACCAGACGGTGCAGGATTTCGCCGCCCGCTTCACCGGTTCCGGCGACGTGTACGACCTGCGTGGCCGTCGCCCGCGCGCCAGCGTCAACTTCCTCACCGCCCATGACGGTTTCACGCTGCACGACCTCGTCTCGTACAACGAGAAGCACAACGAGGCGAACGGCGAGGACAACAACGACGGCCACAACGACAACCGCAGCTTCAACTATGGCGCCGAAGGCGAAACCGACGACGAAGGCATCGTGGCGGTGCGCGAGCGGCAGAAGCGCAACTTCCTCGCCACGCTCCTCTTCTCGCACGGCACGCCGATGATCCTCGCCGGCGACGAGTTCAGCCGCACGCAAGGCGGCAACAACAACGGCTATGCCCAGGACAGCGAGATCAGCTGGGTCAACTGGGACCTCAACGACAACGCCCGCGCGCTCCAGGATTTCGTGAAGCGCCTGATCGGCATCCGCAAGGCGCAGCCGCTGCTGCACCGCGAGAACTGGCGCGACATGATGGGCGTCACCTGGCTCAATCCCGGCGGCGGCGAGCAGCAGGACGAGCACTGGATGGATGCTGGCGCGACCACGGTGGGCATCCGGCTCTCCCGTGACGACCTGAAGGAAGTCGAGGGCGCCTGGGCGGAGCTGATCGTTCTGTTCAACCCGCACGATGGCGAGGTCCCCTTCACGCTGCCGGCCCGGGAGGCGGGAGACTGGCAGGTCGAGCTCGACACCGCGGGCGAAGCGGAGGGCAGGAAGGTGAAGGGCGGGGAGGTGCTGCCCCTCACCGCCCGATCGCTCCTGTTGCTGGCGTAGCGTCGCGGGTTCCGCCGCGAGCCATCCGGCAGGCCTGTAACCGGCCCCGCAGAGGGGTTCGCGGCGCCCGGCGGCGCCGCGACCAGCACGTCAGATGATGGGCTTTCCGCCCGTCACCGCGACAGTGGCGCCCGAGACGTAGCTGGCCTCGTCGCTCGCCAGCATGACGTAGACCGGCGACAGCTCCTTCGGCTGGGCAGGCCGTCCCATTGGCACCTGCTTGCCAAAGTTCTTCACCTTGTCGGGCGGCATGGTGGAGGGAATCAGCGGCGTCCAGACCGGGCCGGGCGCGACGGTGTTGACCCGTATGCCTTTGTCGGCCAGCTGCTGTGCCAGTCCGCCGCTGAAGTTCTGGATCGCGCCCTTGGTGGTGGCGTAGGCCAGCAGCGTCTGGTTGGGCATGTCGGCATTCACCGACGACGTGTTGATGATCGACGCGCCCGCCTTCATGTGCGGGATCGCAGCCTTGGTGAGGTAGAACATCGCCGAGATGTTTGTGGCGAAGGTCTTTTCCCACTCCTCGTCGGGGATTTCCTCGATGCTCTCGAACGTCGCCTGGTGGGCGGCGTTGTTCACGAGGATGTCGATGCGCCCGAACGCTTCCACCGTCTTCTCGATCACCTCGCGGCAGTGCCCGGGGTCGGAAAGATCGCCCGGCAGCAACAGGCATTCGCGCCCGCTCTCCTCCACGAGCCGCTTCGTCTCGGACGCATCGTCCTTTTCGCTGAGATAGGAGACCGCGACGTCCGCGCCCTCGCGGGCAAAGGCGAGCGCAACGGCGCGACCGATGCCGGAATCGCCGCCGGTGATCAGTGCCTTCTTGCCCTCGAGCCGCTGCGAGCCACGATAGGTGTCCTCGCCGTAGTCGGGCACCGGATCCATCTGGTCGCTGAAGCCCGGCATGGGCTGCTGCTGTTCAGGAAAGGGCGGCTTGGGGAACTCTTCGAGCATGGCAATCTCCATCGTGACTGCTGCTCGAACGTCGCACGCCCGGTTCGGTTCGCCGCTTCAGCTCGTCGGAACCAATTTCGACAGCCTGCCGTCGATGGTAATCACGTAGAGCTCGCCCGCTGCGTCGAGGCCGAAGGAGCTGACTGAGCCGGGGTTGCCGAGCACCTCCGTCCAGTCCGTTTCCGCGCTCGCCTGGCCGTCGGCGTAGGTGAACGAGCGGATGCGGCCGTCGCAGAAGTCCGAGAAGAAGTATTGGCCGGCGAGCGCCGGGATGGCGCCGCCGCGATAGACATAGCCGCCGGTGATCGAGCAGCCGCCGGTCTCGTGTGCGTAGCTCAGCACGGGGGCGACAAAGGCGGAGGCATCGCAGCCCTGCGACCGGAAGCACTCCGGTCCCTCCATGACGTTCCAGCCGAGATTGGCGCCCGCGTCGGCGGTGGTGATGACGCTGATCTCCTCGAACTGGTTCTGGCCCACGTCAGCGACGTAGAGCTGGTCGCCGTCGAAGGCCATGCGCCACGGGTTGCGGACGCCCAGCGCAAAGACCTCGGCACCGCCGCCTGCATCCACGTCGAGCCGGAGAATCTTGCCGAGCAACTCGTTGGGGTTCTGCGCCCGGTTGCCCGGATCGCCGCCGGAGCCGCCATCACCCATCCCCACATAGAGCAGTCCGTCCGGCCCAAACCCGAGCCAGCCGCCATTGTGATTGGCGAAGGGCTGGTCGACGGCAAAGAGCGGCTGCGCCGAAGCGGGGTCGGCCACCGCGGGGTCGCCCGAAACCGTGTATCCCACCACCTGCGTGTCGCCGCCGCGGTCGGTGTAGTTGATGTAGAACCGGCCGTTCTGGGCGTAGTCCGGATGGAAGGCGAGCCCGAGCAGACCCTGCTCGCCGCCCCCGGAGGCGATCTCCCCACTCACGTCGAGGAATGGCGCGTCCTGCAGCGCTCCATCGGCAATGATGCGGATGCGACCGGTCTGTTCGACCACGAACAGCCGCGAGTCTCCGGCCGGCGCCGTAACGAAGACCGGCGAATCCAGCTCATCGCTGACGAGCTGCAGCTCGACGGCGGGCGTCTGTGCTGCGGCCGGCGTGGCCAGTGCGAGACAGGCGGCAATCAAGGCGAGATGGCGCATTCCAACCTCCGGCGTTCCGCCTGCAGGGGATCAGGCGCTGGTTGTGCTGATACTGTCCTTGAGCTGCGTGAGCTCCGCCTCGGCGCGCAATGCCCGGTCCCGCCAGTCCTCGATGCTGAGCCCATCGAGGCGTGGAGCTTCGGCGGGAGCAACTTCGATGTCCTCGACTAGCGGGGCGCCGGTCACCTTGGCATGCAGCGCTGCGATGTAGGCGGCGTCGTCGGCGTGGAGCGTGCCCTTGGCGGCTTCGTCGAGCCAGCGGTTGAGGTCGGCGGTGGTATCCTCGTTCATGCTGCCGGTAGCCAGCAATTCCTTGATCAGCGCTTCGACCTGCACGGGGCTCTCCCTTGTGGTTGTTCTTGAACCGGCAAACTACCCAAACCGGAGCGGGCTGGAAACCCGCCGCGACATCCGGTCACTTCACCGGCGCTGCATCCTTGAAGCCGCGGCTCAGGAAGGCTGACCCGGCAATGCCGAAGCGCCACGGTTGTTCCACTGCCTTGGAGATGCCGATGCGCGGCCCGATCATCACCGGCGCTGTCGTCGCGGCCGGATGGAAACTGAACGGCGGCCCCGACAGCGGCAGTCCGTCCTGGGCCTTGCTGATGCCGAGCGCCTGTCCGACTTTGCCGGGACCGGAGCAGAGTTTTCGCACGTCGGCCAACCCGCGCCGCTCGGCCATCCGCTCGATCCCCTGCGTCGGCTCGATGGCGCGGATCAGCACGGCTGCGGCACCGGCGCAGACCAGGTTGAAGCACCAGTGGATGCCATAGGAGCGGTAGACGTACACGCGCCCCGGGCCAAGGAACATCGAGGCGTTGGCAGGAGTGGGGCCCCGGAACGAGTGCGAGGCAGGGTCGCTCGGATGGTACGCCTCGGTCTCGACGATGAGACCGCCCACGCCATCGACCAGCAGTTCGGCCCCGAGCAGCTCGCGAGCAACGAGCGTGACTTCGCGCGAAAAGAAGGCTTCGAGGTGAGAGGAATCGGGCATGGCCCGGCACTGTCGCCCCTGCGGGCAGGCGGCACAAGTCAGGCGCTGAAGTCGAGCGCGCTGGCCATTTTCTTTTGCTTTTCCTGCGCCTGCGTCTGGATGCGCTGGGCGGCGATACGCAAGGTCAGGTTGATCTCTTCGCCGGTATTGATCGTGGCACCGCCGATCAGGCCGGAGGCCGCGGCAGCGTTCTTTTCGATATCAGCCTGGGCATATGCCTTGCGCTTCAGACGCGCATTCTCCGCCTCCTGGTACAAGGAAGGGCGCGGCAACCACTTCATGGTGCGCTTCTGAATCTGCATGGCCGGAGCCTGCCTTGCGGGTCTGAACGAATTGTTAACGCCACCTGATACTTGTCTCTGCTCGCCGCCCCGTGAACACTGCGGCCCGGGATCAAGGAGAAGTCGACCATGGCGGACTCACTGAAGTTCGGCACCAGCGGCCTGCGTGGCCTCGCCACGGATCTGGTCGGCAACGCTGCCCGCCGCTACGCCGCCGCTTTCGTTCGCCACCTCGAGGCCACGGGGCAGGGGGGCTCCGGCAAGGTCTACCTGGCGCGCGACCTTCGCGCATCGAGCCCGGCGATCCTCCGTGACTGCGCGGTGGCAATCCGCGCCGCGGGGCTCGAGCCTGTCGATTGCGGCGTGCTGCCGACGCCCGCACTGGCGCTTCACGCCATGGCGCTGGGCGGCGCAGCCATCATGGTGACCGGAAGCCATATCCCAGCCGATCGCAACGGGCTGAAGTTCTACGTGCCCAGGGGGGAGATATCGAAGGCCGACGAAGCGGGCATCGCCGCTGCGCTCCTCGACGAGGTGCCCGAGGGGCCAGGCGAGGCCGCCGACGAGTACCCCCAGGCCGGGGATCGCTACCGCCAGCGCTACCGCCACCTCCTCGGCACCGAAGCATTGAGGGATTGGCGCATCGGCGTCTTCGAGCACTCCTCGGTGGCACGCGACCTGCTCGTGTCGTTCCTCACCCGTGCCGGCGCGGAAGTGGTTCGCCTTGGTCGCTCCGAGACCTTCATCCCGGTCGACACCGAAGCCTTCTCCGACACCATCTTCGAGCCGCGCCTCGACTGGATCGCCGAGTACCGGCTCGATGCGATCGTCTCCACCGACGGCGACGGAGACCGGCCGCTGGTGATCGATGCGGCGGGCGAGTTCGTGCGCGGCGACGTGCTGGGGATGATCGCGGCGCGCTTCGTCGGTGTGTCCAAGGTAGTGACCCCGGTCACCTCCAACTCCGCGATCGAGGGCGTCGGCTGGTTCACCGAGGTGGAGCGCACCAAGGTCGGCTCGCCCTTCGTCATCGCCGGCATGGAGGCGCTCGGGCAGACCGGCGCTGTAGTTGGTTTCGAGGCCAATGGCGGCACGCTGCTCGGCAGCGACGTGATCGTCGAAAACCACACGCTTGCCGCGCTGCCCACGCGCGATGCCGTGCTGCCAATCCTCGCCGCCCTGGCGACCGCGAAACGTCAGGGCCTGTCGCTCTCGGGGCTGGTGCGATCGCTGCCCGTGCGCGCTGCGCTCAGCGACCGGCTGACCGAGGTGCCGGGCGAGCGGAGCGCCGATTTCCTGCGCCGCCTGGCGGAGGAGGAGGACTACGCAACGCAGTACTTCGCCCCTGTCGGCGAGGTGCAGAGCATGTCCGCCATCGACGGCCTGCGCTTCGGCCTCGCCTCGGGCGATACGGTACACTACCGTGCCTCCGGCAACGCGCCGGAGCTGCGCTGCTACGTCGAGGGCATTACGCCCGAGCGCGCCGACGAGCTCCTGAAATGGGGCCTCGCCGCCGCGGCCTCCGTGGTGCGAGGCTGAGGAGAACACGATGGCGAACGGAAGCAAGGCGCAGCGGCTGGCGGTGCTGATCGACGCGGACAACGCCTCCTCGAAGATCGTCGAGGGCCTGTTCGAGGAAATCGCCAAGATCGGCGAGGCCAGCGTCCGGCGCATTTACGGCGACTTTTCCGGCACGCGCTCAAAGGGTTGGGCCGATGTGCTCGCCAGGTACGCGATCATCCCGCAGCAGCAGTTCGCCTATACCACCGGCAAGAACGCCTCCGACATCACGCTGGTGATCGACGCCATGGACCTGCTGCATTCAGGTCGCTTCGACGGCTTCTGCCTCGTCTCGTCCGACAGCGATTTCACCCGACTTGCCGCGCGCATCCGGGAGGAGGGCGTGGACGTCTACGGTTTCGGCGAGCAGAAGACGCCAGAGAGCTTCCGGCAGGCCTGCCGCCGCTTCATCTACACCGAGAACCTCTTGCCGCAGGAGGCCGAGAAGGCGGGCGGCGCCGAGTCGCAGCAGTCGCTCGAACCCGCGCAGAACGCCGCCGACCTGATCCGGCGCGTCATCATCGAGATGGAAAGCGAGGAGGGCGCGGTGAGCCTCGGCCTGCTAGGCACGCAGCTGCAGAACCGCTACCCCGATTTCGACCCGCGCACCTACGGCCACAAGAAGCTGAGCGATCTGGTCAGGAGCCTGCCGAGCTTCGAACTGCACAAAGGCGAAGGTGGCCACCTTCGCGTCAAGCTGCTGAAGGGGACGGCAGCGAAGCCTCGGCCGGCAAGGCCGGCGAAGCCGAAGGCCTGACCTACTCCCGCGCGATCACGAACGCCGCGGCGCCGGCCATGATGGCGGCCGCCGTGCGGTTGAGGTTGCGCAACGCCCGCGACGAGCTGAACAGGTCACGCGCTGCGGCCGCGAGGCCGGCATAGCCGCAGGCGATGATCAGCAGCACGACCACCACGATGGTGACGAGCTCGGAGAAGCCGAGCACCGTGATCGGCTGGTCGAGCGGCACCACGGTGGGCAGCAGCGCGAGGTAGAACACGATGGTCTTGGGGTTGCCCAAGGTCAGCAGGAAGCCCGATAGGAAGGTCTTCCAGGCGCTGCCGTCTTTCTTTGCGCCGATCTGCTCCTGGCCTGGCTTCGCGCTCCAGAACTGCCAGGCGATGAAGAGCAGGTAGAGCGCGCTCCCCCACTTGATGACCACGAACACCGGCCCGAACCAGGTCGCAATCGCCGCCAGTCCGAACAGCGCGAATACCAGGTAGACCAGGTCGCCCACGAGGATGCCCAGCACCATCGGGAAGGCCGCGCGGAACCCGCCGCCCAGCGCCCGTGCCACTACGGCCGCGACACCGGGACCCGGCACCAGCACGGCAATGGCATAGGCGATGGTGAAGGCCGAAAGGGTAAGAAGGTCCATGTGTGTCTCCGGGGCGACGGCGGCTCTATATCGCCCTTACGGCAGGCGGCTCAAGCGCTCGTGGATCAGCTCGTAGAAGCCCTCTGCGTCGCCCGAGCGCAGGAAATGGACGTTACGCGCCCGCCCCGTGACGCCCCAGTAGTCTGCAACCGTCATCCCGACCGTCAGCTCGCTGGCGGTCTCGATCGCGACGTTGATGTGCCGGCCCTGGAACAGCTCCGGCTGCAGCAGGTAGGCAATGACGCACGGGTCGTGCAGCGGTGCGCCTTCGCTGCCGTACTTGTTGAGGTCGAAGCGCTCCGAGAAGCTCAGCATCGCATGCACGGCGTTGCCGGCCTTGTTGCCGATCGAGCGGATCTTCTCGAGGCGCGCCGGGGTCGACTGCATCTGGTGCGTAAGGTCGAGCGGCGCCATCACGATCGGAATGCCCGAGCGCAGCACCACGTCCGCTGCTTCGGGATCGACATAGATGTTGAACTCGGCCACCGGGGTGATGTTGCCGCCCTCGAAGTAGCCCCCGCCCATCATCACGATCTCTTTGACCCGCTCGGCAATCGCCGGCTTCTTTACCAGCGCCATCGCGACATTGGTGAGTGGCCCCAGGGTGCAGAGCGTAATGGTGCCGGGCTCGTGCGCCATGAGCGTGTCGATGATGAAGTCTACGCCGAACTGCGGCTCGAGCTGCTGGGTCGGGGCAGGGAGGTCGGGACCGTCGAGGCCGGTATCGCCATGCACATGCTCGGCAGTGACGAGGTGGCGGCGCATTGGCCGTTCGCAGCCGCCATAGACCTTGATGTCGGTGCGGCCGGAGAGTTCGACCACCTTGAGCGCGTTGCGGGCGTTCTGCGCCAGCGACACGTTGCCCGCCACCGCCACGATGCCGAGGATGTCGAAATCCTCGGGCGACGCGAGCGCCATCAGCAGCGCCACGGCATCGTCCTGGCCGGGGTCGGTATCGATAATGATCTTGCGCTTCATGGACTTGGCCCCCGGCAGCTGAATTGATTCCCGGCGGGACTATAGGGGCGGGCCCCGCCGCCGTCGATGCGGGCGGAACGCGGCACCTGCACGCGCGTTTTCCCGTATCAAAGAGGGAGAGCGTCCTTGCCCAGAATAGCGAGTGGACCGAGCCGCGGCGTGATGCGCGACGTGGCGCGTACCAATTTCGAACGCGTGCTCGGCAACGCCGCGAAGATGGCCACCGTACTGATCGGCGTCGTCATCGCGCTCGTCGCCATCCAGGCCGCGCAGGTCATCCTGGCGCCGGTCATGCTGGCCATCGTCATCGGCCTGATGTTCGGTCCCCTAGCCGACATGATGGAGCAGCGCGGTGTGCCCGAGGGTATCTCGGCCGGCGTCGCTGTGCTGATCCTCATCCTCGTCATCATCTCGGGCGGCTTCCTCTTCTACGGGCCGCTGGAGGAATGGGCCGGGCGCATCCCCTTGATCTGGTCCCGGCTGCAGGACGAACTGGCGAATCTCAAGGAGCCCATGGAGTCGCTCGGCGCGTTCCAGGAGCAGCTCAAGGGCATCCTCGGCTCGGACCGGGCGATGGAAGTCACCGTCGAGGACGGCTCCACGGTAACCGGTATCGCCATGCTGGCGCCGGCCATTTTCGCGCAGGTGCTGATCTTTCTCGTTTCGCTCTACTTCTTCCTCGCCACGCGCGAGCAGATCCGCATCGCCACGCTCTCGCTCTGCGTCAGCCGGCGGATGCGCTGGCGGACAGCGCACGTGTTCCGCGACGTCGAACTCAAGGTCTCCAAGTACCTCATTACCATCACCATGGTGAACGTCGGGGTCGGCGTCGTCGTGGCCGGGCTGATGTGGGCGATCGGCATGCCCTCGCCGATCCTCTGGGGCGCCCTGGCGGCCGTGCTCAACTACATTCCCTTCGTCGGGCAGGCCTTCATGGCGGTGATCCTGTTCCTCGTCGGGCTTGCCACCGGAGGGGACCTTCCCTCCGCCATCGTGCCGGTGGCGCTCTACTGGGGCGTGAAC
>JAEYTN010000255.1 GCA_023433985.1 Pseudomonadota bacterium
CCCCTACGTAGCGGCGCCCATCGGTTTGCCCTGGTGGCGGAATTGGTAGACGCGCACGGTTCAGGTCCGTGTGTTTAACGACGTGGAGGTTCGAGTCCTCTCCAGGGCACCAATCGGAAATGCAAAGGCCTCCCGGTGGGAGGCCTTTTGCTTTTGGGGCGGGGGTTCGGCGGGCGCGAACCCTCCCTGGCTCGAGCGCCCGCCGTTCCGCCCCTGTGGGGGAGACTAGGCGGAACGTTGCGGGCGGGCATTTCAGAATGACAGGTCAGAGCTTGCCCATGACGCCGGCTACAGGGATGGCGGCGGCTGTGACGATCAAGACGATCAGCCAGATGCGCAGGGCGAAAGTTGCGAGCATGCAGAATCTCCTCCGGGCACCTTATCCACAGCCGCAACAGGCGCGAAATAACATAAGATACAGGGGCTTGGCCAGAGGTTATCCACAGCCGGCGCGCACAAAAGGCGCCCGGCGCTGGGGGAGCGTCGGACGCCTGTCGAAGGCCGGTCGGGAGGGAAGAACCGGCAGCAAGCGAACGTAGCGCCCGGCAGTCGGTTCCACCGGAACGCACAAAGGCCTCCCCGAAGGGAGGCCTGTTGCGGGATCGCGGTCGTGAAGCCCGGATCAGCGGGTGCGGCGGGCACCGAAGAAGGCGAGCAGGCCATCGCGGGCCGGAGCCGGGCGGGCGTAGCGGGCGGCGGCCCGGCGGGCGGCGTAACGGTCTTCCTGGATGATCAGCGTAGCGACGAAGAGGTCCATCGGATGGGGTCCTGGGGCGAGGTTGGGTTGTTGGAACCCTTCTGCACCCCAGTGACTGTATCGGGGCTGAACGGCCGGTTCAGCGCGGGCCGTATGACCTGACCGGGCGCACGATTAACTCTATTGCCTAACCATGACCGGCGGCCGAATCGCGATTTACTGGCGTCAACGGCTGCAATTAAGTAAAACTTCGCCATGAGTTCCGTGGTGAGTTACGTGTCGCCGTCAGACTTTCTCCGCGCCATCCTGCAAAGAGAGGCCGTGGACACGGGCACCAATGCCCCGCTGCGCGGCCTCGAGGCACAGGTGCAGGCGCTGTGCGACGGTTGGGCTGGGCGCTACTTGCTGGAAGTCTATCCCGCCGGCGCCTACGAAAAAGGCACGGCGAACCAGTCGGGCATCAGTATTGATTTCGTGGTGTCGCTGAGTCCGCAGACGCCGTTCCTGACCCGGCAGATCTACGAGTCGCTGTTTTCGCATCTGGAGCGGCACGGGCTCGAGCCGGAGCGGCGGGCGGTGTCGCTGGCGCTCAGGCTCGACGGCGCCACGATCGACATCCTGCCCGCCAAGCGGGAGTCGCTGAGCACCGACATCCACGAGATCTACTCCACCCGGCGCAACGTCGCGATGAAGACCAACCTCAACCACCATGTGCTCGACGTGATCGAGAGCGGGCGGCGGGAAGAGATCCGGGTGCTGAAGCTGTGGCGCGACCAGCACGAACTGGACTTCCCGAGCTTCTACCTCGAGCTTTCCACCGTGGCGGCCCTGAAGCGGCGGCCGCTGGGCGAGCTTGCCGACAATGTCTGGGCGGCACTCGGATATTTCGAGCAGCTGTTCGTGGGGCGCGCCATTCTCGACCCGGCGAATGCGAACAACGTGGTGTCGGCAGAAATGACGACCAACGAGAAGATGGCCATCGCCGCGGCCGCCACCGCCACGCGCGCGACGCGCAGCTGGAGCGAGATCGTCGGCTGAGCCCGCCCCCGCGCAAGCTCCGCTTAAGTCAGAACATGCTATGATGGCCTCCAAGCGTCCCTGTCATGGGCGAGGTTGGAGGCCGGTTTGTTCGATCACAAGGATACGCTGTTCCACGTGGCGAGCCAGCTCACGCGACGACTGGCCAACAGCGTGCGCGAGGGGCTGGAGCCGCTCGGGCTGCACCCGGCGCAGTTCACGGCGCTGGCCGAGATCGGCGAGCGCGAAGGGCTGACGCAGGCGGAGCTTGCGACCCGGCTCGACCTCGAGCAGCCCGGCGTGGCGCGGACACTGGCGGGACTTGCGGCGGAAGGCTGGATCGAGAAGAGCTCGCTCAAGGGGCGCGCGCAGGGGCTTTATCTCAGCGACAAGGCACGGCAGGTGCTGCCCGAGGCAGCGTTGGCGGTGGCGCGGGCCGACCGCGCGGCGCTGGCGACACTGACCCGGACAGAAGCGGCGCTGCTGATCGACGGGCTGCGGGAACTCGTGGCGGCCAACCGGGGCTGAAGCCGAGGCGGCCCTCTCCCGCCTTCCCGCTGAGGGGGGTGGAGAGGGGCGCGTTGCGACGCTGCGGTTTCAGGCCGCGAGGCGGAGCCAGGCGGGGGCGATCGAGGTGCCCTGGCCGAGGCCGTAGCCGAAGCGGATGTTGAGCATGCCGACCGGCTCGAGCAGGCGGGCGGCGTCGAGCTTGCCGGCCTTCTCGACCGCGAAGCCCGAGGCCTTCACCAGTTCGGCGACCTGCTCGACCGCCGCCTCGTCGTCGCCGGCGAGGAAGACCGGGACCTGGGCGGTTTCACCGGCCGGCGCATCGAACAGCGAGGCGAAGATGGTGTTGTAGGCCTTCACGACATTGGCGTCGGGGGCGGCCTGCTGCAGCTGTTCGGCGGCGGACGTGGTGTGGCCGAGCGTCAGACCCGAATAGTCTGGCGTGATCGGGTTCGAGATGTCGACGACGGTCTTGCCGCGCAGGTCGAGCGTCTTGATGGTCGCGAGCGCCGCATCATAGGGCAACGCCAGGACGACGATGTCGGCGCCGTCGACGGCCTCGGCGTAGCTCA
Source organism: Pseudomonadota bacterium (assembly GCA_023433985.1). Taxonomy (GTDB): domain Bacteria; phylum Pseudomonadota; class Alphaproteobacteria; order Rhizobiales; family Devosiaceae; genus Devosia_A. The sequence continues at coordinate 2,794 of JAEYTN010000255.1, forward strand.
GCTCGCCGGCCTCAGGATGCCGTGCGCCGCGCTGCAGCGTTGCCTTGCCCTCGAGACGGCGCTCGAGGCCCTTGCCCATGTTGCCCTGGCCCAGAATTGCGACGGTGGTCATTGCTCTCACTCCATTGTTTGAAAGGCTGGCCATGATGTATGCCGATACAACAGAGTGCAGAATTGCTTGTTCCGGCGTTTCACAATCACGGTTTGGTATCGAATGGTCGACCTCGAGAGCCTCGAAACCTTTGCCACCGCCGTGCGGACGGGAAGCTTCGCCGCCGCGGCACGCGTGCTGGGGGTGACGCCGGCCATGGTGGGGCGCCGCATCCAGGCGCTGGAGACGAACTATGGGGCGCGGCTGATCGAGCGCACCACAAGGGCGCAACGGCTGACGGAGGCGGGCGAAGCCTTCCTCGTGCGGGCTGAGGCCGTGCTGGACGCGGCGCGCGAGCTCGACGATTCAATGCGCGCCGCGCCGGGGCTGCTGGAGGGCCGGATTCGGATGACCGGACCGGCAACGCTGGGCGTCTTCTCGCTCGCGGCGATCGCGGCGCGGTTCCAGGCGGCGCATCCGGCGGTGACGGTGGAGATGGTGCTCTCCGACCGGCGCATGGACCTGATCTCGGAGGGGTTCGATTTCGCGGTGCGGATCGGCGAGTTGCAGAACTCGGCGATGATTGCCCGGCAGGTCGGCACCTACCGGCTGCTGCTCTGCGCGACGCCGGCTTTCCTCGCGCAGCACGGCACGCCTAGGAGCCCCGAGGATCTCGCCTCGGCGCGCTGCCTGATCAACCTCAACATGAGCCCGCGCAACCGCTGGCCGTTCAGCCGGGACGGCAGGCGCGTGGTGGCGGAGGTGGCGGGCGGGCTGCAGATCGACAATGGCGAGGCGCTGCGCGCGGCGCTGTTGGCCGATGCCGGGATCGCCTACATGCCGACCGAGCTGGTGGCTGACGACCTTGCGGCCGGCCGCGTGGTGCGGCTGCTGCCCGAATGGGAGACGATGACGCTGCCGATCCAGCTGCTGCACCCTTCGCGCCGGGTGACGCGACGGGTGGCGGCGCTGATGGAAGCCATCGCGGCCGAGCTCAGGCGGTCACACCCGAACTGAAGCCTCAGCGGCTCGAGACCTCGACCGGCTGCGCGTCGGCCGGATCGGTCAAGAAGCCCGGCAACAGGGCCAGCCCCAGAAGTGCCAGCACCCAGATAGCGCCGCGCATATAAGCCTTGTGAGTACGCGTTACCGTCATTTCCGCCCTCTTGGGAACATATTAACAAGAGGTTACTGCGGAGCAAAGCGCGCGCCTGTAACGGTGTCGTGACACGCGGCGTCCGGCCCACTTGCGCGGCGGTGGCTTTCCCCGTATAGAGCCGCCTTCCAACGGGCCGCCCGGCCGAAAGGCATGCCGTGGCGACCCTGAATGCTGGCTCCGACAGGAGCCGCCTCACTACAGGACAAGCAAAATGCCCAAACTGAAGACCAAGTCAGGCGCCAAGAAGCGCTTCAAGATGACTGCATCGGGCCGCGTCAAGACCGGCGTCGCCGGCAAGCGTCACCGTCTCCTCAGCCACAGTGCCGACTACATCCGCTCGCATCGGGGGACCAAGATCCTCAAGAAGGGCGATGAAGGTCTGGTCAAGTGGTACATGCCGTACGCACGCTAAGGAGATAGCACGATGAGCCGCGTCAAGAGAGGCGTTACCGCCCACGCCCGTCACAAGAAGGTTCTGAAGGCCGCCTCCGGTTTCTACGGTCGCCGCAAGAACACCATCCGCACCGCCAAGGCCGCCGTCGACAAGGCCGGCCAGTATGCGTACCGCGATCGCCGCAACAAGAAGCGCAACTTCCGCGCCCTGTGGATCCAGCGCATCAACGCCGCCGTGCGCGACCATGGCCTGACCTACGGCCGATTTATCGACGGCCTCAGCAAGGCTGAGATTGCCGTCGACCGCAAGGTGCTCTCCGATCTCGCGATCACCGAGCCCGCAGCGTTCGGCGTGCTGGTTGCGCAGGCCAAGGCCGCGCTGGGTTACATCGGCGATCTCGAGCCGACCACCCACGCCCGGATCAACGCCTAACCACCGCTAGCCTTTTCTGAGGCCACGAGCTAAGCCTTGCGCCGCCCCGAATACGGGGATGGCGCGGGGCTTTTTCGTTTGGCCCCCGCAACTCATTCCGGAACGTCCAAAATGTCCCTCGACGCCCAGATCGCCTCCCTTCGCGCCGAAATCAGCGCCGCAACATCCGCCGCCTCCGACGAAGCCGCCATCGAGGCCGTGCGCGTCGGCGCGCTGGGCAAGAAAGGCTCGGTCTCCGCGCTGCTCGGAACGCTCGGCTCCATCGCTCCCGAGGAGCGGAAATCGGCCGGCGCCGCCATCAACGGGCTCAAGACCGAAGTCACCGCGCTGATCGAAGCCAAGGCTGCCGAGCTCGCCAAGGCGGCGCTCGACCAGCGCCTTGCCGCCGAGCGCCTCGACATCACCCTGCCCATCCGTGCCACGCCGACCGCGGAAGGCCGCATCCACCCGGTGAGCCAGGTGATCGACGAGATCACTGCCATCTTCTCGGACATGGGCTTCTCGATCGCCGAGGGGCCGGACATCGAGACCGACTGGTACAACTTCACCGCGCTCAACTTCCCCGAAGGGCACCCGGCGCGCGAGATGCACGACACCTTCTTCATGGCGCCCTCGCCAGATGGGGTGAAGCGCGTGCTGCGCACCCACACCTCGCCGGTGCAGGTCCGCTCGATGCTGAAGACGAACGAGAAGCCGGCTGCGCCCTACCTCACCCCGGCGATCGATCCGCCGATCCGCGTAGTGATCCCGGGCCGCACCTACCGGCACGACAGCGACCAGACCCACACGCCCATGTTCCACCAGGTGGAAGGGCTCGTCATCGACAAGTCGAGCCATATCGGCCAACTGCGCTGGGTGCTGGAAGAATTCCTCAAGGCCTTCTTCGAGGTCGAGAACGTGACGCTTCGCTTCCGGCCGAGCTTCTTCCCGTTCACCGAGCCATCGATGGAAGTCGACGTGCAGTGCGACCGCTCGGGCAGCGAAGTGAAGATCGGCGAGGGCAGCGACTGGCTCGAAATCCTGGGCTGCGGCATGGTGCATCCCAACGTGCTGCGCAATTGCGGACTCGACCCCGACGTGTACCAGGGCTTCGCCTGGGGCATGGGGATCGACCGGCTCGCCATGCTGAAATACGGCATGAACGACCTCCGCGCCTTCTTCGACGCCGACAAGCGCTGGCTCGACCACTACGGCTTCCGCCCGCTGGACCTGCCGACGCTATTCGGCGGGCTGTCGAGCTGAGCCCCCTCCTCCTGACCCAAGAGCATATGCAATGAAGTTCACCCTCGACTGGCTCAAGGAGCACCTCGACACCACCGCTTCGGCCGAGGAGGTCGGCAAGGCGCTGACCATGATCGGCCTCGAAGTGGAGGAGATCGTCGATCCGGCGGAAAAGCTGAAGCCGTTCGTCGTAGCGGAGATCGTCGAAGCGAAACCGCATCCGAACTCGGACCACCTCAACCTCTGCAAGGTCGATGCCGGCGCCGGCTCGATCATCGACGTGGTGTGCGGTGCGCCCAACGCCCGCACCGGCCTCAAGTCGGTGTTCGCCTTCCCAGGCACCTACATCCCGGGCAAGGATTTCACGCTGAAGGCCGGCGTCGTCATCCGCGGCGAGAAGTCGGACGGCATGCTCTGCTCGGCGGCCGACCTGGAGCTATCCAACGACCATGACGGCATCATCGAGCTCAGCGCCGATGCGCCCGTCGGACAGGCCTATGTCGACTACGCCAAGCTCGGCAACACGGTGATCGACATCTCAATCACGCCGAACCGTGGCGATGCCACCGGCGTCTATGGCGTGGCGCGCGACCTGGCGGCCTTCGGGCTCGGCACGCTCAAGCAGACCGACATGTCGCCTCTGCCCTCCAAGGGGCCGAGCCCCATTCCGCCGCTGCCGCACGAGTTTGCGCCGAGGGCGCCCAAGGCGATCCGCAAGTTCGCCGGGCGCTACTTCAAGGGCATCAAGAACGGCCCGTCGCCCGACTGGCTGCAGCAGCGGCTGCGCGCAGTCGGCCTCCGTCCGATCAACGCGGTGGTGGACATCACCAACCTCGTGTCGCTCGGCTGGGGCCGGCCGCTACACGCCTATGATGCCGACAAGATCGTCGGCAAGGCGGTGCTGCGCAACGCCAGGCCGGGCGAGGAGTTCGACGCGCTCGACAACCGGGTTTACCGGCTCGACGAGACCATGACGGTGATCGCGGACGACCTTGGCCCGCTCTGCCTCGGCGGCGTGATGGGCGGCATCCGCTCGGGCACCACCGACGAGACCGTCAACGTGCTGATGGAATGCGCGAGCTGGGACCCCGACCTGATCGCACAGACCGGCCGCAAGACCGGCATCGTGTCGGATGCCCGCTACCGGCTCGAGCGCTCGGTCGACCCGGCGCTGACCGAGCCCGGGCTCGAGCTCGCCACAAGGCTGATGCTGGAGCTGGTGGGCGGCGAGGCGATGGAGCCGGTGATCTCCGGCGAGGACGTGTTCCCCAACACCGTCGTCGAATTTCCGCTGTCGGAAGTGAGGCGGCTCACTGGGCTCGAGACGTCGCCTGAGGAGATCGAGGCGGTGCTGACGCGGCTCGGCTTCAAGCTCGAGGGCATGGGCGGCACGCGCAAGGTCGCGGTGCCGTCGTGGCGGCCGGACGTGACCATGAAGGCCGACCTCGCCGAGGAAGTGATGCGCATGGTCGGCGTCGACAACGTGCCGGTCGATCCGCTGCCGCGGCTCAACCATGTGGCGCCGCGCATGCTGACCACGCTGCAGAACCGCCGCCGCCTCGCCCGCCGCACCCTCGCGGCGCGCGGGCTGGACGAAGCGGTGACGTGGAGCTTCATCCCCGCGGCCGAGGCCGAGCGGTACGGCGGCGGGGCGGCCGAGCTGAAGCTCGCCAACCCGATCGCCTCCGAGCTCACCGACATGCGGCCATCGCTGCTGCCGGGCCTGCTGGCGGCGGCGCAACGCAACACCAATCGCGGCTTCGCCGACCTCAAGCTGTTCGAGGTGGGCCAGGTGTTCCACTCGGTGCTGCCCGAGGGCCAGCGCACCTACGCGTCCGGCATCCGGCTAGGCGGCACGCGCCACTGGCAGGGCGCGGACAAGGTGTCGGTGTTCGACGCCAAGGCCGATATCGCCGCTCTGCTCGATGCGCTCGGGCACGACATCGACAAGCTGCAGCTCGTAACCGAGCCCGCCTCCTGGAGCCACCCGGGGCGCGGCGGGCGCATCCAGCTCGGGCCCAAGGTGGTGATCGGCTGGTTCGGTGAGGTTCATCCGAACGAGCTGGATGCCTATGACCTCAGCGGCCCGGTGGCGGCGTTCGAGCTCGACCTCGACGCCATCCCCGAGCCGCGCAGGAAGGCGACCCGCGCCAAGCCGGCGCTGAAGCTCTCGGACCTGCAGCCGGTGAGCCGTGACTTCGCCTTCGTGGTCGATCGCGACGTGCCGGCCGACAAGGTGCTGCGTGCCGCGAAGAACGCCGACAAGGCGCTGATCACCGCCGTGGACGTGTTCGACGTGTTCGAAGGCAAGGGCATCGGCGAGGGCAAGAAGTCGCTCGGCATCGCCGTGACGCTGCAGCCTGTCGACAAGACGCTGACCGACGAGGAGATCGAGAAGGTCTCGGGCGCGGTGGTGGCGGCAGTGGCCAAGGCGACCGGCGCGACGCTGAGGACGTGATGCTCCAGGCTGCCGGACGTTTTCTCGCCCCGGCGGTCGCTCTCACCGCCCTCGCCCTGAGCCCGGCGCTGGGCTACGCGAACACGTTCGTGCTGCTGGGGCTGGGAGCGCTGGCGGTTCTTGTGTGGCGCATTGCAGAACCTGGGGCCGGGACCGCCCCCGCCACCGCCTTCGGCGGTCCCCCTCTCCCGTCTTCGACAGAGGAGGATCAGGCGCGCGTTGCACCATTGACGGACGGCACCGGGTCCTCCCCCGTGACAACGGGGGAGGGGGGCCAGCGTAGCTGGTGGAGGGGGCGGTCACGAGCCGAAGGACTGACGGCGCTCCTCTTCACCCTCGCCTTCGGCCTCGTCGTCCTCTCCGCCCTCGGCGCCATGCGCGAACCGGCGGACTTGCTTGCAGTCATCCCCTATGTCGCGCCGCTCTTCTTCCTGCCGCTTGCCCGCCTGTTCGGCAGCCGTGACCTCGACCTGCCCCGACTCGCGCTGCTCGGCGCCGCGGTCGGGCTCGCCGCCGCGGTCGCGCTCCGCCTCGGTCTCCCCGATAAGCCGCGCGCGGGGGAGGGCTCGTTTATCACCGACCCATACCGCCTCGCCGTCACCACGCTCGTCTGCGCCACGCTGGCGCTGGGCGACCTCTTCACCCGCGCGCGATGGCGCTGGCTGAGCCTCCTCGGCCTCGTCGCCGCGGCCGCTACCATCTGGCTCACCGGCTCACGCACCACGCTGCTCGGCGTGCCGGTGCTCCTGTTCCTCACTGCGCTCTGCTTCGTGAAGCGCCCCGTCACCATCATTGGACTCGTCGCCGGCGCGGTAGCACTCGCAGGAGCAGCGCTGTTCATCGAACTGCCCGGCAAGGTACGGATGCGGCTGTGGGACGTGGCCGGCAGCATCGCACGGGGCGAGACGGTGGGCGACGAGTCCATCTCGGTCCGCATCAAGCTCTGGGGCGACGGGTTGCGGGACTTCCTCGACGCACCTCTGTTCGGCCACGGCTGGGGCGAGTGGATGATGGCGCCGATGCGCGCCCGTTTCCCGGCCGATCTCGAGTCGCTCCACACCATCCAGCACATGCACAACGACCTGCTGCACTACGCCATGGCGGGCGGCGTGCCGGGGCTCGCGGCGTGGGCGCTGCTGCTCGCGGCGCCGGTCGCAGGGTATTTCACCCTGCCGCGCGAGGCACGGAGCCGGCAGCGGCTCCAGGCCGTGCTGGTATTGTCGCTCGGCTATCTCGTGCTCGGCTTGCCCGACGTGATGCTGGCCTCGCCGGCGCAGCTGACGCTATACGTGGCGCTGACGGCGGTGGTGCTGGGCAGCGGCCAGTTCAACCGAGCGATCGGTTCCGGGCAATAAGGCGGTTGCGCCGCGTCACGTGCACGACGGTGAAGTTGCGCGCCTCGAGCAGCTGGGTCACTTTTTCCAGCGTCCGCTCGCCCCGCCGCTCGTAGCCGCATTCCATGGCGAAGTAGTCGGTTCGCGCCAGCGTCTCGGTGGCTCCCTCGACCACTTCGGGTTCGGCTCCTTCGGCATCCCCCGCCAGGAGGCGGAGCCTGTCGATGCCGCGCTGGCGCACCAGCGTGTCGAGCCGATGCGCCATGATGCTGACGGGCGGTCCGTCCTGATTGATCGCCGACGTGTCCGCCGAGTCAGGCTTCTGGTAGAAGGTCAGTTGGCCGTCCGAGGTCCATAGGCCGACCGGGACAACCTCTACCCTGGAGTTGTCGCCGACGTTCCAGCGCAGCACCTTCAGCGTCGCCGGGTCGGGCTCCACTGCCAGAACGCGAGCGCCGCGCTCCGCCAATGCCAGCGTCAGCATGCCAATGTTGGCGCCGCAATTGACCACAACATCGCCAGGACGAACCTTGATGTGGCGGTCGATGCCGTAGGCATGGGCGATACGCAGCTTGCGCTTGGCGATGCCGTGGCGAAGGGAACGGCCGGTGCTGTCGGGCAGGCCCGCAAGCTCGTCCTCCCCGTCGTTGAATATCCGGACCCCGTCCTCGTCACGAAAGCTGATCGGCTTCCGCCCCGAGATGTTGACGTACGGAGCGATGCGATCCGATAGCCAGTCGAGGCCAAGTTGCTTGCGCCAGCGCATGAATGTCCCCAGAAAATCGCCGGCAGTGCCTGCAGCTGCCAGTTTGGTGCGTTAAGCTGCGCTCAGCCCTTGATCGGCCGGCTGTCGACCAGCCCGCCCTTCGTCGCCTCGTCGATCGCCGCGATCTCCTCGGCCGAAAGCTCGAGGTTGTCCAGCACGCCGAGGCAATCCTTGAGCTGCTCGAGGTTGCGGACGCCGATGAGCGCCGAGGTCATTTCCTTGCGCCGCAGCACCCAGCTCAGCGCCAGTTGCACCATGGATTGCTTGCGCGCCCGGGCGATCGGCTCGAGCTTCTGCACCGCATCGAGGATGCGCGGCTCGAGCCGTCCGGCGTTGAGCGAATAGTTCTCGGAGGCGCGGGTGCCCTCTAGATTCCCCTGGAGCTTGTTGTACTTGCCCGAGAGGATGCCCTGCTGCAGCGGCGAGAAGGCGATGACGCCGATGCCGAGCTCGCCGCAGGCATCGATGGTGTTGTCGTCCTCGAACCAGCGGTTGAGGATCGAATAGCTGGGCTGGTGGATCAGGCAGGGGACGCCCATCTCGGCGAGGATGCGGTGCGCCTCGCGCGTCTGCTTTTCGGGGTAGCTCGAAATGCCGACATAGAGCGCCTTGCCCTGCGCCACGAGCTGCGCCAGCGCACCCATCGTCTCCTCGAGCGGGGTGTCGGGGTCGTAGCGGTGCGAATAGAAGATATCGACACAGTCGAGCCCCATGCGCTTGAGGCTCTGCTCGGCGGAGGCGATGACGTATTTCTTGCTGCGCCACTCGCCATAGGGGCCGTCCCACATCAGGTAGCCGGCCTTCGACGAGACGATCATCTCGTCGCGATAGGGGCGGAAATCGCGCGCCATGACGTCGCCGAACAGCTCCTCGGCCGAGCCCGGCGGCGGGCCGTAATTGTTGGCGAGGTCGAAATGGGTAACCCCCTTGTCGAAGGCATAACTCAGAATCTCGAACGCCGAGGGGTAGTCGCGCGTGCCGCCGAAATTCTGCCACAGCCCGAGGCTGATCACCGGCAGCTTGAGGCCCCACTTGCCGGTCTTGCGATACTGCATGCTGCCGTAGCGAGCGTCGCTGGCCCGATAGGTCATTTTCGTCCTCCGATGATGCCGATTTGCCCGGTAACGGCGGTGAATGCTACACCCGCCGCCAATGTCTGAACGTCAGAATTCCGAGCCCGTTGAAATCGCCGCCAAGCTGCCCCAAACGCTGAACCGCTTCAAGGTGCTGGCGCTCTACAAGTTCGTCTCATTTCAGGATGCGGAAGCGCTGAAGCCGGAGCTGGCGCTGTTCTGCTGCGCGCGAAGAGTCCGCGGTACCTTCATCCTGGCCCCCGAGGGCATCAACGGCACGGTGGCGGGGACGCCGGAGGCGATCGACCAGCTCATGGGGTGGTTCCGGACGAGCCCGCTCTGGGCCGGCCGGCTCGACGGGGCGGAAGCGAAGTTCTCCTGGGCCTTAACGATGCCGTTCCACCGCATGAAGGTGCGGCTCAAGCCCGAGATCGTGACGCTGCGGGCCCCCGAGGCGGACCCGTCGCGCCTCGTCGGCACCTATGTCGAGCCTACCGACTGGAACCGGCTGATCGACCGGAACGACGTGACGGTGATCGACACCCGCAA